>NZ_JAOQJD010000003.1:0-174132 GCF_025566985.1 Aedoeadaptatus acetigenes | reverse complement strand
GGAACGCACAACAAGATCAAGACCGTGAAGCGCGTCGCTTTTGGGATGCGTAACTTTCATCATTTCCGAACCAAACTGCTTTTCGTCTGTTCAAAAGACCGGTGATGAATGGCTTTTAGGAAAACAAAAAGGAGCCTAGTTTTCACTAGACTCCCCAATGGTTGACATAGAACCACTTAATCGAGTAAGCATTTCGCTTGCTCGATTTTGTTTTACATAACATTCGTTCTATGCGGATTGCATGCGTTCACGGTACTCTTTCGGACTCAGGCCTCCTAGCTTTTCTTTGATTCGATCGTTGTTGTAGTAGCGGATGAAATTTTCGATGGCCCGAACGAGTTCTTGTCGGCTTCGGTAGACGTAACCGTCGTAGATTTCTCTTTTCAAAACACTGAAGAAGTTTTCCATGGGTGCGTTGTCGTAGCAGTTGCCTTTTCTGGACATGCTTTGAAAGATGTGGTGTTCTTCCAACATGGCTTGATAGGCGGTCATTTGGTAGCTCCACCCACGGTCGGAGTGGAAGGTGCGCCGGTAGGGGCAGCCGTTGGTTCGTTCGATGGCTTCCTCTAAGCCTTGTAGCATGGTGACGCCGTTGGGTTGGTCGGAGAGGACGTATCTGATGATTTCCAGATTGTACATGTCCATGTACGGATCGAGGTAGAGTTTCTTTGTTTGAAGTTTCCCCGCTTTGTCTTCGATGTAGTATTTGAATTCCGTGGTGTCGGTGGTAATTTTCTGGTAAGGGACAGAGGTATTGAAGCGACGGTTGATTCGATTCTTCTTGATTTTACCGACAACGCCTTTGTAGGAGTTGTACTTCTTGTATTTCCTGCCATAGGAGCGGACTTGAAGGCCCGTGACCTGAACCAGTCGCTGAACTTTCTTTTTATTTGCCGCCCATCCCCGGTTCTTCAGCTCCAGATGGATCCTTCGATAGCCGTAGTCTTTGTGTTCGCGCCGTATGGCCAGGATCTCGTCTTTCAAGGCTTGGTCTTTGTCTTCTTCACTCCACTTTTTCTGCCAGTACATAAAGGTGGATTTGGGAAAGTTGATGGCGGCGAGGATCTTCGTTAGTTGGAATTGTTCTCGGAGTTTGGCGACGATCTTCGCCTTTTCTTCATTGCTTCTTCCCTCTCCAAACTCCTTAATTGCTCCCAGAACATCTTTTGAATGGTAAGTTTCCGATTCTCAGCTTCTAATTCTTTGATGCGATTTTCCAATGCCTCCCGTGTGGAAGCATCAAGATCTTCACTCGACTTTGAAGGATTTGGTGCTTGATTGCGGTCGTCTTTCTTCGTCACAGGTCTCCCTCGCTTGTGTGATCGCAGCCCCTCAATGCCCTTCTCTCGATACTGTCTCCGCCAGTTAACGATCATGGATGGATTAGTTAAACCGAGTTCAAGGGCCAATTGTTGGTAACTGCATTCGCTCGTTTCGTAGCGTGTAATGGCTTCTAACTTAAACTCTACACTGTACGCACGATTATTTCTAGAGCGCATTAACCCTTCATCGCCAAATTGTTTGTAATTGTTCACCCAGCGTCTGATCTGCGAATGGTCAATTTGATATTTCATAGCCAGAGTTTTATAACCTGCTTTGCGGCCCAAGTATTCCTCAACAATTTTCCTTTTAAATTCATAACTGTATTTTGCCATTAAAAGACCCCCAAAGGTTGGATTTCTTGGTCCAACTTTTGGGGGTCAGTGCATGAGAAACGACTGCAGAGGCTTTTTCTTTACTTTGAAAGAGCCATCAAAAAGCCGCGCGGAAGAAATAATTTAAATGAGCTAGAACATAAGAATAAAAAGGCAGCAGAAAGCAAAAATAAAGGAAAAGAGAAGAAATATAAAAACAACAGTTGATAATTAATATCAGCGTGATATAATTTCGAATTAGAAGATCACTTTGCTCATGACAACTTTGGATTAGGTCTGCTATGGAAAAATACATAGATTTGATGCGGACAAAGGGGCCATGGAATTTATAATGAAGGAGAAAATATGAAACAAAAAGAGCAACGACCTCGTTACGGAATGCGAAAATTGTCTGTCGGTTTCGTCTCATGCCTTTTAGGCTTTACCTTAATTGCAGGATTTTTACCGGGGTCCTCCTATGCCGCCTCCGGCTCCGGAACGAATAGGGCAATGGATGCGAATCAAAAGCCGGCGCTTGTCGGGAACCAAAGTATAAGTCGCCTTGAACGCGAGCAAGCGAAAGAGAAAAATTCCAAAGCGGACAAGACCAATGTGGAATTTGCCGAAAGGGTTAGACAGGCCAAGGACGAACTTCAAAGGTACATGAAAACAGTGGAAGAGAAGGTTCTTAACAGCGATTCCATTGAATTTCAGCCGGGCGTGAAAGATGAAGTCAAGGGCGCCGTTGAAAAAGCGAAGACTTTATTAGGCAAAGAAAAAATTACGGAAGAGGAATTGAAATTTATTGAAAGTGTCCCTTATAAAAAGGTTAATGGAAAGAAATCCGGCCTCTTCAGGGATTATACGAAAAAAGCTCTCGTCAATTATAAGGTGCTGGGGGCGCGAGATCAGCTCAACCCCCACAATAATAAAAAGTATGTGGCATTAAAGGACAATAAGATTGAAATTCAGTCGAATCTTGCAGGGGCCGGAAAGATCGGCGAGAATGAAGAAGCTTTCTTTAAGCTGAATTATGTGACACAGAAGGATTTTGAAGAAGGGAAACCCAAGGCAGTAAGCAGTCCATCGACGAGGGTGGATACAAGCACGTCGGCGACGCCGAAATATAAGAAGCAGGAAGTGCCTCGGGATGATTACACGGTAAAACAAGTAGCCGGCGGCTATGAAATCGAAATCACGAAGCTACCCGAAAATGCCAAATATATTAAACCTATCGTCTATGTAAAATTTGCAAATGACACGTATTTTGAAAACGGAGATATGGTTGCAGTGACGGCTGCGGAAAATCCGGGAACGCCGAGTACGCCTGAGGCACCGAAAGTAAAGCATCAGGCATTTATTTTCGGCTACGGCGATAACAGCTTCCGCCCGGAAGGAAAGATCAGTCGCGCCGAGGCGGCGTCCATGATCGCCTCTCTGGCCGGTTTGGATACGAGCAACAAGGCCAAACCCGATTTCAAAGACACGGACAGCAGTTGGTACAACGAAGTGATCAACGCCATGGTGAAAAATGATTTAATGTTGGCGGATAAAAACGGAAACTTCCGTCCCAACGAGCCCATCACGCGAGCTGAATTTGCCCGGGCATTGGCCGGCATCGACAAAAAGACGGATCGCATCGCGCCTTTCGCCGATGTAAAGGGTCATCCTTTTGAAGCTGCTATTAATCAAGCCTTCGGCAACGGCCGAATTATCGGCTACCCCGACGGCACCTTTAAGCCCGACGGAGCCATTACGAGAGCTGAAGCCGTGACGATTCTGAATCGTTACGACGGCAGGAATATGAGCAAGCAAGATCTGATGAAGATTAGAGGGAACTTCAATTCCTTTAAGGACGTCAGTGAAAATCACTGGGCATATGTCCAAATCCTCATGGCGGCAAACAATTATCAAGCCATGCTTGATGCATTGGCCGCGCACAAGTAAAATCCCACAGAATCTTTTCTTTTAACTTCTTCCGGAATCCTGTGCGTGTAAGCGATAGATTTCTTTTCGGGGGGCGTGAATCACATGGCTCATGCGCAGGGCATCGTCGATGTCGTGGGCAATGAGGATGCTGGTAAGAGCGTACTTTTCTTTAATGGGCAAATACAATGCCCTTGTCATGGCAACCAAGCGGAAGAATAGCTCGTCTATCGGCCTGCCGTGGCAAATTTAAGACGCGGGGGATTCTACACGGCAAGAACGGAAATATCTTTGATCCCAAGGGCACGGCGAGCCGAGAAGAGGCCACCCAAATGATGCTGAATTTAAAACGCCAATTAGATTAGTTAAACGAAAAAGAGACCTCTTCGACAGAAAAATCGGGGAGGTTTTTTTATATCCCTTCGGAATGAGGTCATTTACGGGAAAATCGCTATTGCGTAACGATGCTTAGAATGGTATATTGAATACAATAAAAGGAATAAGAATATCTGAAATCAGATTTAAAGTAAGGAGGTAGGATGATGAAACGAATACTGACGATTGGTCTATCTGTAGTGCTCCTGTGTTCAAGCCTCGTGTATGCAGCGGATTCTTCCACGCTACCCGGCGGAAACACCGGTGATCTCACCCTCGAGAACGGAGCCGTTCTGTGGCCCGAGGTTTCCGAAGCGGAAAGAAAAGAGATGGAAGAAAAAGAATATGAACTGATGCAGCAGGTTCGAAAGGGAAATACCGGCGATCTTACCCTTGAGGATGGGGCCGTTCTGTGGCCCGAAGTTTCCGAAGCGGAAAGAAAAGAGATGGAAGAAAGCGAATATGAACTGATGCAGCAAGTGCGGAAGGGAAATACCGGCGATCTTACCCTTGAGGACGGAGCTGTCTTGTGGCCAAAGATGCATGAAGGGGAAAGATTAGAGAAGGAAAGAAAAGAAAAAGAGATTGCGAATCAAGTGAAAGATCTCCGTTATCAAGCAGCCTTAAAAGCCAGTGAAAAAGCGGAAGAAGAATATAATAAGACCGGCAAAGTTCCATCAACGGATGAAAAGACGTCGAGGCCTTTCTCTGAAGAGCGAGGGAGCTTTGAAGCCGGCAAGATCTATCAAAATGTCAGAAATGTGCCGGTGAGAAAGCAAGAAACCACGTATTACGGTGGTGTGGCTACGGTGAAGCAATTGGACGATTATTTTAACGGAGAGAGGTATACGCAAAAACAAATTGCCGGCTTTTTAGGCACTACTTTCCAAGGGACTGATTTTTCCCGCGTCAAACAGTTTTTGCGCGATTACGTGAAGTCCGGCTATGTTTTATCGAGCATCGGCAGTTTCGATAACTGGCATCGGATCGTCGTGAACTCCATTGATAACAACAGACCCGCGGTGCTGGATATCTCAACCGATGGTATCGATTCATTCGAGTATCATACGACGGGCCACATTTTAAATGTAAGCGGCTATCGATTTGGCTCGGTACCGAACGAAGTTCAGGTGACGGATCCCCATTATAAATTCAGCGGCACAAAGGTCTATCCGGCGCACGATTTGTATCGGGCAAATCAAAAGCACTTTAGACAGCAAATCATTCATTAAAGAAAGGGGAGCGATCCCCTTTTTTAATTTATAGGACAGATCGTCGTAGGAAAGGATAATAAAGGAAAGGAGAAGGCCATGAAGAAATTTGCCATTGTGTGTATATTGCTTTGCTTGCTTGCCTGTGGGAGAAAAGAGGCCGTGCCTCAGGGGAACTCGGGAGCGGAAAAGGGATTGGAAAATTCGGCTCGGGAGACGAAGGTGCTTTCCGACAATTTAAAAGAGCCGAAGACGATGGAGTTTACCGTCCTTTCCTTGGACGAGATCAAGGAGGGTTTTTCGAAAAAAGAGATTTCCGAGGGCTCAGTTTTCGGATTCGATCCGAAAGAGGAGATTTTATACCAAGACATCAGCGATCCCACTTTGGAAGCGTTTAAAAACATCCGAATCACCGATCTCAAGACCGGTGAGGGTCACGATGTGGAATTGGAGCGCGCCTATAAATACATGGACGCCGAAAAAGTGGTGGATGGGACGTTTTATTTTATCGGATCCAATACGGATGCCGGTGTGGATTACGTCGAGGTTCATCCCGACGGAAAGGTGAAACGAGTGGCCCTTTCGGATTTCGACCGAATCGCCGCCTTTGCCGAAAAAGCGGGCTTTTACGTCAGTTTGGAAAAAGTGCTCGGCGAAAATAAATTGGAAAACGCCATGTACTTTATAGAATACGGCGGGGAGAAGGCAGATGAAATTTTAAATGCGGCCTTTACTTTAGGAAAAGACGAAAAAGTGAAAGAAGGGCATCTGTTTACGAATTTCTACGGCATGGGAAATACCGTGGGATTTCAGGAACTGGACGATTATTCGGAAAATGTCACCGAAGCCAAGGGATCCTATTTGCTGGACAGAGAGAAACATATCCTCTACGAGATCCCTTTTATTACGAGGCTTTCAAGATATTTGGCGGGAGATCCCGACCTCATCGTCAATTTGAACGCGCCGAATCCCGAGGGAGATCCGGAAAAAGATCGCTGCACCCTCTACAAAAAAGAGGACGACGGGTATCGGCCCTATGTCTTGCCGGGCTACGACTATTCGAATTTTCTTCGCGAATCGAGAATTTTGGAGGACGGCCGCCTCTTTATTGACGGGGATATGAGCCTCGACTTCGTAGATCTTTCCGAGATGAGGGCAAAGAAAATTTCTACAAGACAAGAAAATCTGCGCTCGTTCTTTTTCAGCAACGACGGCATTTTGTCTTTCGTGGAAGAAGACGGGGACAAGAGTTATTTGTATTGGGGAAGGGTGGAGAAGTAGTTCGCCGCCTACATGCACCTGAAACGGCCCGCCGGATTTTAATCCATGGATGCTTTAGAAATAAAACAGACAGAAAAAAGGCTCTTTCTCATCCTTTCGATGGGAAAGAGCCTTTCGTATTCATTTAACTGAGTCTTCGGAAGTCTTTTAAGCCATAATGGCTTCCTGAATGGCCTTCTTCGCGTCCAAATAATCGCGGGAGACTTCAAATTCCTTGCGGTCCCCTTCCGGCACCTCGTAGGTGTAGGCGATGGATTTCTTTTTCGGGGACAGGACGTGAATCACATCGCTCATGCGCAGGGCTTCGTCGATGTCGTGGGTAATGAGGATGGTGGTAAGGGCGTATTTGTCCTTAATGGCCAGGTACCAATCCTGCATGGACGCCTTTGTAATGGCGTCTAAGCGGGAGAAGGGCTCGTCCAGGAGCACCAGGTCCTTCGAGAAGAGAAAGGTCCTTAAAAAGGCCGCCCGCTGGGCCATGCCGCCGCTCAATGCGCCGGGGTAGCTGTACTGGGTGCCTTCCAGGCCGAATTCCTTAAAGTAGCCGTCGGCCGCAGCCCGGGCTTCTTCTTTGCTCTTGCCCGAAAGGCGCAGGGGAAGGGAAACATTGTCGATGATCTTTAAATGGCGAAGGAGCAAGTCCTTTTGCAGCATGTAGGCCACATGGCCCGGCTCGCCGGTGACGTCTTCGTCCAGGAGATGCACCGTGCCCGCGTCGGGAACGTCCAGCCCCGCCAAAATGTTAAAGAGGGTGGTTTTCCCGCTGCCGCTTTGGCCCAAAAGGGACACGACTTTTCCCCTGTTCACGGAAAGATTCACTTCGTCCAGCACGACTTTCTCGCCGAAGCGGCGGCAAATGCCTTCGCCCTTTAAGAGGGGCTTATTGGGGGAGGTAGTCATTGCTGAAACCGAAATCTTTCGGAATTTCCCGATCGATTAATTTATTTTCCCAGAGCCAGCCGTAGAAAGCGTTCCAGCGATTGCTGTCGATGATGCCGAATTGTTTCGCATCGGCAATGTATTGTTTGGAAAGGTACGCTTGGCTTTCGTCGATCATTTTCTTATCCAATTCCGGGGAGGCCTTCACTAAAATTTCGGCGGCTTCTTCCGGATGTTCGGCGGCGTATTCGTAGCCTTTGGAAATGGCGGCCAGGGCTTTTTTCGCCGTGTCCGGATCGTTTTTCAGGAAGTCGTTGTTGGCGATTAAAATGGGGCTGTAGTAGTCGAATTCCGGGTGGGATTCGATAAAGGGAATGTAGTTGGTTTCCAGGCCTTCGACCTTGGTTTTAATGCCGTCCCAACCGTAGTAGACCCACACGGCGTCCACATTGCTGTTTAATGCGGCCACGATGTCGGTAACATTGGAGGGAAGAAGGTTGACCTTGGAGAAATCGCCGCCGTCGTCTTCCACCATGGTTTTAATCATGGCAAGTTCGATGGGCATGTTCCAGGTGGCGTAGGTGTGGCCGGTGAGTTTGCCCATGGAGTCGATGCCTTTATCTTTCGCACTCAAAAGGCCGGAGGTGTTGTGTTGCACCATGGCTGCCACAGCGGTAACGGGAAGGGGTTCTTCTTTGGCCCAGGATGCGGCGATGGTGTCTTGGAAGGAGACGCCGAATTCGCCGCCGCCGTTGGCTACCAGGCCTTCCGCGCCGCCTTCCGGCGGTTGCATGATTTCGAGATCGATGCCGGCTTCGTCGAGGAAGCCTTTTTCCTTGGCCACGTAAATTCCCGTGTGGTTCGTGTTCGGGGTCCAGTCCAGGACCAGGCGTACTTTTTGTTTGTCTCCGTCGGCTTTTTTACCGCCGCCGGAGGAACAGCCGGCCAGCATAAAGACGGCCAAAAGGACGGGCAACAAGCGTTTCATGTAACGTTTCATAGTATGCTCCTAACGATTCAATTGTTTCCAGGGCATGGCTTCTCTTTGAAAGAGATTCACCAGGCCCATGAGGATTAAGCTTAAAAACGAGATCAAAAAGATCACGGCAAACATGCGGTCGTAGCTGTATGCGTTTTTCACCCGGGTCATGTAGACACCGAGGCCTTGGAAGCCGCCGAGCCATTCGGCGATGACCGCCCCTACCACGGAGTAGGAGGCGGAGATTTTCAAGGCGGAGAAAAAGCCGTCCAGGGCATTGGGAAGCTTCACATAAGAAAAGATTTCCCGCTTGCCCGCGCCCATGGCGCGCAAAAGGCGCATTTCGTCCACATCCGCCGAGGCGAAGCCCTCGTAGAGATTGACGGCCATGGGAAAGAAGGTGACGATGACGATCAGGACCACCTTCGGCGTCATGCCGTAGCCCATCCAGAGAACCAAAAGGGGCGCGATGGCCACGGTGGGCACCGTTTGCGTGAGGACCAAGAGGGGATAGAGGGCGTCCTTCAAGAAGGCCGAGCGATCCATTAAAAAGGCGCAGAGAAAGCCCGAGACGATGCCGAAGAAAAGGCCCATGGCGGCCTCAAGCAACGTGACTTTTGAATGAACGACCAACAGAGGGAAGTCCTTCACAAAGGCCTTGATGACCTGTACAGGCGAGGGGAGCAGGTAGGCGGGCAAAAGGCCCGACGTGCTCAAGAACTGCCACAGGACGAGCAGGGCGACGATGAGGATGCTCCCTCTGAAGAGTTTACTGATATTTGTCGATTTTTTCATCGATGGATAAAATGGATTCTTTTCCGTGATTTAATTTGACATAGCACATGACGGATTCGGCGCCTTCTTCCAGCACCTTGGCTTGGCATTTGCGGAGCAGGTCGATGATTTCGTCCATGGAATCGCCTTCTACCGTGGTTTCGAAGGGGGCCACCACGTAATTTAAACCGCTTTCGTCGATTACTTTGATAACCTCGTCGACGATGCGAACAACTTCTTTGATGCCGCCGTCTACCGTCGGCAATACTTGAATGGCCATACTTGCTTTCATTTCTTTCTCCTTTCACAAAAAAAGCCGACGCACGGGGTGCATCGGCTCGATCCTTTTACAGCATTACCTGTACAAGTTCAATGGGTTGAGTAATTCTCTCTCAGCTGTGAGCACCCCTATACAGTTAGAGTATACCCGATTTTGAGAGATTCGAAAAGTTTTTATGAGAAAGTGGCGTTATAAATCGCTTCGATGGATTTGTCCGCCTCTTCGTCCAGGACGCCGACGATAATGTTCATTTCGCTGGCCCCTTGGATGATGACGCGGATATTGACATTGGCCCCGGCCAAGGCGCCGAAAATGTGGGCGCTGGTGCCGACGCGGTTTTTCATGTTGCGACCGACGATGGTGATCAGGGCGATGTTGTGGTCCACGGTAATGCGATCGGCATTGGTAAAGGTTTGAAGCTCGGCGATGAGCTGATCGGTTTTATTTTTCAGATATTTGCTGGCGATGACCAGGGAGATGGAGTCGATGGAAGAGGGCATGTGTTCCAGATAAATGTCGTTGGCTTCCAGGACGGAAAGAACTTTTCTGTGAAAGGCCAGATCCCGATTCATGCGGAATTTTTCGATATTGATGACGTCGAAGCCCTTTCTGCAGGCGATCCCCGTAATGTTTTCGCCTTCCATATCGTCGGGCACATTGGCCACGATGTAGGAGCCGTCTTCATCTTTGGCATTGGTGTTTCGGATCACCACGGGAATATTTTTTTCGATGACCGGAAACATTGCCTCGTCGTGCATGACCTTGGCGCCGCTGTAAGAGAGCTCGCGAAGCTCTTCATAGGTGATCTTTTTGATCTTTCGCGGATGGGGCACGATGGAAGGATCCACGGCGAGAAGGCCGGAGACGTCGGTCCAGTTTTCGTAGAGATCGGCGCCGACACCTCGGGCCACGATGGCGCCGGAAAGGTCGCTGCCGCCGCGGCTGAAAGTGATGATTTTACCGGAAGGCGTGGAGCCGTAGAAACCGGGGATCACGGCAGAGGCGTGTTCTTCTTTCATTTCTTCCAGAGCGCGATAGCTGGCTTCTTCGTCCCATTGGCCGTTTTCGTCGAAGCGAATCACCGTGGCGGCGTCGACGAAATCGTAGCCCAAGTAAGCGGCCAAAATTTTTCCGTTTAAGTATTCGCCTCGGGAGAGAACGTAGGATTTACTCACCTTGCCGGAGGTAATGGTGCTCAAAATCGTGTCAAGCTCCGCCTTCAAATCGAATTCGATGCCGATACCGTCTAAGATTTCGCGGTAGCGGGCTTCGATCATGCTCATGACTTCGTTGGGCGATAGCTTGTGCACGGCCATGTTGTAAAGAAGAATCAACAGATCCGTCACCTTTTGATCGCCGTTTCGGGCCTTTCCCGGCGCCGAAGGGATGACATAGAGGCGGTTTTCATCGCTTTCGATAATATCTTTAACTTTTTTAAACTGTTCACTATTGGCGAGGGATGAACCGCCGAATTTACATACGATGGGCATAATTTCCTCCTTTAGGTAATCTTATCCTATTGTAAGATTTTTTCTTCATCGAAACAAGTGCTTTTCCGTGAAAAAGCGGTAACAGACGGGAGAAAGAAAAAAGAACCGCCGAAGCGGTTCCGTTTTACGCGAATGTGGACGTAAGAAAGATGGCGATGATCCAAAAGAGTTTGGAGATCAAGTCGATGCTTACGAAGATAATGCCGTACCAGGCGAGAAAATCGCGGCTGTTTTCTTTCGGCAAGATGGAATGGGCCGAAGAATAGGCCAAAAACATAACCCACACATAGAGCAGGATGCTCATGAGGAAATGGGGCGTCACCGCACCCAAAACCGTGCGCCCCATGGCCGTAGAGGCGGGCAGGACGAAAAACACGATGGCCGACGGGATCAGGTACAGGATCCAGTGGAAGAGATTGTCCACGGTACGTTCCCGCAAATTATCTTCCACGCAACTGTTGGTGCGGGCCACATTGTTTGCGAAGAAAAAGCGGAACAGATCGATCAGCGCTTTTAACACAGCAAAGATAACGGCCAGAATGCCGATTCTTCCGAAGGCAAAGAAAATCGGTAGGGTACTGATGATAAGGCCGATGCCTAAAAGGCCGTAGACCCCTTGTTTGCCCTTTGCCATGACGCGGTCCCGCCCGCGAGAGAGTCGGTCGTAGGCTTTTAAGACGTAGGTATTGTCGGAAAGCTCGCTGATTTGATGGTGTTGCTTTTCCTCGGCGGGTTTTTCCGCCTTTTTCACGTCGGATTTTTCTTTTTTCAAACCGGCAAAGAAGGAAGTGAAAGGATTTTCCTTTTTCTCGTCGGATGCCGCCGCTCTTTTTGCCGCCTTTTGAGCCTTGGCCGCCGCCTTGGCTTCTTTTTTCGCCTGCTTGCGGGCTACTTTTTCAGAAATTGCCTCTGATTCGAAAGCTGCCGGCACGTCTTTCTCGACGGGCGTGGTTACGGATTTCGTATCGGCGAAGGAATCGGCGGCTTGAATCAAGGTATCATCGGCGCTTTCTTTTTCTGCGACGACCTCCTTCGTCTCGATGAGGGCGTCCTTCTTCGGCTCCTTCCCATCGAAGGCATCGGCGGGGGAGATGGTTTCTTTCTCAGGCGCCTTTTCCGTTGCCGACGCGGGGCTTTCTTTTTTCGCCGTGGTGTCTTCGGATTTTTTATTTTTCGAGAAGAAGGAAGAGAGGACGCCTTTCGAGGTCATTTTTTCCTCGTTTTCTCTTTCCTGTGCGTCTAAAATTTCGTTGACCTTTTTGTTTAAAGAGGACACGTCGCCGGTTTGGGCGAAGGTTTCCTGATCCATACCGTCCATGTCCTGAGACACGCGCAGGCGATCGGCCTCGGAATCGTCCAACATCTTTTGATTCCGCTCCAGGCGATCGGCCATTTCGCCGAAGACGGAGTAGGGATTGTCTTCCTCGTCGATAAAGCTGTTCCAAATAGCGGAAAAGCTCTTCTTTTTCTTTTTTTCCGTAGGCTGAGCGGGCTGAGGCCGCGTATCGGCTTTTTTCGAATCGGCCGCGGCAGAAGGCGCAGCTTCGACATGGGCGTTTGCCGCTTTTTTCTTCGGCTTTTCTTTTTTCGGCTTCGGGCGCGCGCCGGAGAGGGTTTCGTGTTTTTGAATACTCATGCCCACGTGGGTATCCACTTTATTTAAGTAATTTTTTAAGGCTTCGCCGTCTTCCGGATCGGAGGAGTAGGCGACTTTCGTGTCGCCACCGGAAGCGGGATGATCCAAACCGGCTTTCGGTGCAGGCGAGGCGTCTTTAAAATTTTTCTCGAAGAGTTTTCGCGCTTCTTCCTGATTGGCACCGCAGACGTGACAAAACTTCGCGCCTTTGACCAGTTCTTCGCCACATTGAAAACAATACAATGGATCGTCCTCCTTCTTCATCTGTTTTACCAAATTATAACATAGATTCGGTTGATTACAGAATGAAGTCACAAAAATGAAGTCATAAAAAAAACTCCGGAAAAACCGGAGCTTTTCTTAAAATCGAATCGTCGATTACTTAGCGGCGTTTTCAGCCTTGTCAGCGGAAGCTTCAGCGTTGTTAGCAGCAGCTTGAGCGTTGTCAGCAGCAGCGTTAGCTTTAGCAGCGTTTTCAGCTTTGTTAGCAGCTTCGTTTTGAGCGTTGTTAGCTTCAGCAGCAGCGTTGTTAGCAGCGTTAGCAGCGTTGTTTGCAGCGTTTTGAGCTTCATCAGCTTTGGGTTGGCAAGCAACGAGACCGAACATAAGGGTACCTACTGCCATAGCGCTAGCGATTTTCTTTAAGTTTTTCATTTCGAAATACCTCCTAAAAGATTCATATCATTGATGTAGCCTTAGTATAACCGCCCCATGTGATAGAATCGTGAAGGATTGGTCAAAATTTTCGGATCCAAACTAAGAAAGGACTAAGGGAAAAGATTTCTCGCAGCTCGCTTTTCATGTATACTATTAGCCGGAGGCGATTATGCAAGCACTGTACAGAAGGTATCGGCCCAAGACATTCGAAGACGTCGTCGGCCAAGAGATGACCATTACCGCACTGAAAAATCAAATAAAAGAAAACCGCGTTCACCACGCCTATATTTTCTCCGGCACCCGGGGCACAGGCAAGACGTCGGTGGCGAAAATTTTCGCCCGCGCCGTGAACTGCCTCTCCCCTGTGGGGGCCAATCCCTGCAACGAATGCAAGGTCTGCCGCGGGATTTTAGAAGAAAGCCTCTTCGATGTCATGGAAATCGACGCGGCCAGCAACAATTCCGTGGACGACATACGGGAGATTCGCGAGCACGTGGCCTATGCGCCGGCGGTGGCGAAGAAAAAAGTCTACATTATCGACGAGGTCCACATGCTCAGCAAGGGGGCCTTTAACGCCCTGTTGAAAATTTTGGAAGAGCCCCCGGCCCACGCCCTCTTTATTTTGGCCACGACGGAGCCGGAAAAAATTCCCGCCACGATTTTGTCCCGGGCCCAACGCTTTACTTTCTTTCGCTTAAAGGAAGAAGCCATTCAAGGGGAGCTCGCCCGGATTTTGGATTTGGAGAAGAGAAGCTACACCGACGAAGGCCTGGCGGTGATCGCCGCCCACAGCGACGGCAGCATGCGGGACAGCCTCTCCATTTTGGATCAGGTCCTTTCCATGGACGGTGGCGTCGTGGACGGGGAGCTTGTGCGAGACGCCTTGGGCCTTACGGAAGAAGAGGGGATTTTTCGGATTGTGGACGGCCTCTTTACAGGAGACGGCGCCCTTATCGTCGATGCATTAAACAGGGCCCACGACCGCGGGAAGAATTTTTCCCTTCTTCTCGATGCCCTCATCGACTACTTCCGGGACCTTTTGTTTTACGGCTACACCCGGGAAGTTCCCAAGGGGCTCAGCGAAAGCGAGGAGGCGGCCTTTGAAGCCCACGCAAAAAATCTGGACGAGGGCTACGGTTTTCAGGTCCTTCAGCTCTTTCAACAGGGGCGGGAGCAGTTTCGCTACGCCAAGGATCCCAAGACTGTGGTGGAAATTCTACTATTGAAAGCCCTTCACTTGAAAGGGGCGGGTTCCCTTCTCGGTGACGAAATCGTGTCCTTGGACGCGGCCCCGCGAAAAAAAGTGCCGGTAAAAAAAGCCGAAGAGCCGCGGGAAGAGGCGGCAGCGGTTGCATCGTCAATTGAAGAAAAAACAAAAGACGCCGAAACGATTCCGGAGGCATCCGAAGGGCAGCAGACTTTGAGTGAAGCCCGAGACCGTGATATAATCGAAGGCGACAAGACGGCCCTTGCGCCGGATCAGTGGCAAGGGGTGCAGTCGGCAGTTCGCGAGAAAAGCGTGGCCTGCGCGGCCCTGTTGAAAGACGCACAAAGCGCGAAGATGGAGGGAAATCGGCTCACCATTTTATATCAGCCGAAGTTTTCTTTCCATTTACAGATGCTGAAAAAAGAGGCCAATGTAAAGGCCCTGGCCGAAGGTGTGAAGGAAGCGCTCGGGCCGGAGACGACGGTGGCGGTGGAAGCCATCGGCGATGCGGACGACGATGTCCTTCAGTCCATCGAGCGCGTATTTAAAGACGTAACCATTGAAAAAGAATAAGGAGGCACTATGGCGAAGGGATTTCCCAATATGGGCGGAAAAAATATGAACAATATGATGAAACAGGTACAAAAGTTTCAAAAAGACATGGAAAAAATGCAGGCGGACCTGGATAAACAGGAATTTGAAGCTACGGCAGGCGGCGGCGTCGTTTCCGCGGTCGTAAACGGCAAGCAAGAGCTCTTGCGCCTGTCCATCGATCCCGACGTGGTGGATCCCGAAGACGTGGAAACCTTGGAAGACTTAATTCTCGCCGCCATTCGCGAGGCAATGGCGAGCGCCAGAGAAAAGACGGAAGGGGAAATGTCCCGCTTGACCGGCGGCCTCAATATGCCGGGTCTGTTTTAATCATGGACAAGCCCCTGGAAGAGCTGATCTATCGCCTGAGTCGGCTGCCGGGGATCGGCACGAAGACCGCCAGGCGCCTCAGCTACTTTTTGCTGGATTCTCCGCAGGAAGAGGCGGAGCAATTGGCCATGGCCATTCAGGAAGCTCGCGAGAAAATCAGAGAGTGCAGCATCTGCCACGATTACACCGATTCCGATCCCTGCAGCATTTGTAAAAGCGAGCACAGGGACCGCACGGTGATCTGCGTGGTGGAGCGGCCCCAAGACGTGCAGGTCATGGAGGCCACGGGCAAGTATAACGGCCTGTACCACGTGCTGCACGGCGTCATCGTGCCGGAGCGGGGCATTGTGCCCCAAAAGCTTCGAATCAAAGAGCTTTTGGAGCGGCTGAAGCACGAGCCAATTAAAGAGCTGATCCTCGCCACCAATCCCACGAAAGACGGCGACATGACCGCCCGCTACATTACCCGCACCTTGGCCGATGTGGACATTCACATTACCCGCATCGCCCACGGCATTCCCGTCGGCGGCGATTTGGAGTATTACGATGAGCTCACCGTGGCCACGGCTCTTGCTCATCGCACGGATTACAGGGAAAAGTAAAGAAGCACTGTGAACAAGTCTCTCAAGGGGGCTTGTTTTTTTGGGCTCTATAATATCCATTGGGGAGTAAGCTCCTCAATGGATATTTTTGTGCAAAAAGATAGCACTTGTTTTCCCTATCGCCTAAAATTAAATCACCACAACATAATAAAGGGGGTCAAACAAGTGCAAAACAATATTACCACATTACTTTTAGGAATCCAAGACGTCGAGGTTACCACTGTTTTAGAAGAAAGACGGCTCATTACCATTGACTGCAAACCCGTTCATGATCGGGTTTGTCCTCACTGTGGCTCGACCCACGCTTGGGTCCACGATCACCGGGAGCAAGTGCTTCGGGACGCACCGATGCGCCGAAAGCACGTGCTTCTGCGGGTTAAGAAGACACGGTATGATTGCAAGGATTGCGGGGCGCGCTTTGAGGCACCTCTTTCCTTTGCCGCCAAGGGCAAGCAGATGACAAAGCGTTTAATTGCTTATGTGGTGGATGCTTTTCGGGATATTCGTTCTGTGTCGGAGTTGGCGCGGGAAGTGGGGATCTCAACGACGAGCATTTTCCGTATTGTGGCTTGTCTGTTTGTGCCCCGTCAACGGCTGCCTCGCGTCTTTTGCATCGACGAGTTTAAGGGCGATAGCGGCGGAAGCAAGTACCAAACCACCTAGGCCGATGGAGAGGCCCATCGAATCATCGATATCCTTCCGACGCGCTACGGCAAGGATTTAGCCGCTTATTTCTCTTCCATTGATCGAGCGGAACGACGCGGCGTCGAGATCTTTGTCAGCGATATGTGCGGCACCTTTAAAGGCGTGAAAGAGGCTTTCTTTCCACAAAGTACCCATGTCATTGACCGCTACCATTTCATCCGCCAAGTCCATTGGGCCTTGGAAAACGTAAGGAAGCGGGAGCAGAAACGGATGACGGCAACGGAGAGAAAATGGTTTAAACGAAGCCGCAGTCTACTGAAAAAGCCGGCTAAAGACCTTACAGAGGCGGAAAAAGGTCTCGTCGCCACCATGCTCGAAAAGAGCGACGCCATTCGAACCGCCTACATCTTAAAAGAAGGCTTTTACACCTACGTCCTTTCTCAGAACGACAAAGAAACCGCCGCCACCGCTCTTTCAAAGTGGATGGAAGAGGCAAAGAAAGGCGGGCAAAAGGAATGGCGTTACTGCTTGCGCGCCTACAACAACTGGTTCGAGGAGATTACCAACAGCTTTGATTACCCGTGGAGTAACGGCTACGTGGAAGGAACACACAACAAGATCAAGACGGTGAAGCGTGTGGCCTTTGGGATGCAAAACTTTCATCATTTTCGAACCAAATTACTCTTCGTTTGTTCAAAAGATCGGTGATGGATGGCTTTTAGGAAAACAAAAAGGAGCCTAGTTTTCACTAGACTCCCCAATGGTTGACATAGAACCTTTTTTTATTGTGCGGAAAAATTTCATCGGCCGAGAGCCATGGATGTTCTTGCTCCGTAAAAACATTGAAAAACTGTCGGGGGGGGTATAATAAAAGTAGGAAAGCACAAATTCTTCTGCTGTGTCCCATGGATTAAAGATATTTTTTTCTAAATCCTCAGTGGAAGCAAGAGATGACGTGAGTGTAAGATAAAATGCAATCATCTACGGATGATCGAAGGAGGTATTTATGAAAAAGTTAGCCACATTGTTACTCTGTTTCCTGCTCCTTCCCTCGGCGGCCCTGGCGAAGGGGCCGGATCCCATCGCGATTTACGTCAACGGCCGGGAGCTTTTTACTGAAGAGGCGGCACCCACCATTCGCCACAATCGCACCTTCCTGCCCCTGCGTGCGGTGACCGAAGAGTTGGGCTACACCGTGGCATGGAACGGAGATAAAGGGGAAGTGACCCTGACGAAGGGTGATTCTTCCGTGATCATGACCATCGGAGAGAAAGCTTACCGCCTGGGCGGCAAGGAATTGGTCATGGACGTGGCACCTTATCTGGAAAAAAATCGCACCTTTATTCCCGCTCGCTACTTAGGCGAAGCCACGGGGCTTCCCGTCAAGTGGATGCCGAAGGTGCGCGTCGTCACCGTGGGAAGCTATCCCCAAAAGGATGCGCCGGCCGGTGAGCGCATCTATGTGAAAGACGTGAACATGTCCTTCGTGCTGCCCAAGGATGTGGAGATCACTTACAAGCTCGAAGGCAAAAGCCTCTGCTTCTACGAAAAGTCCAATGAAGAAAAGGGCGGCGACGGCTTTCTCTTTGATCTATCGAAGGTCAACAATCCGAAGGCGGAGTGGTATAATTGGCCCGTCATCCTCGCCTATAAAGACGGCGTCTACTACGGCGCGGATTTCCGAGGCGAACCGGCGATGATTCAAGACAAAGACCTGAAGGAAAAATTCGAAAAAGCCCACGACCGCATCGACGACATCTTGATGACGGTCCGCGTAGGAAAATAATAAATAGAGGAAGAATCCTGTCGGCGAAAATGCCGATGGGATTTCCAATTTCAAGAAAAAACGCCTCTACCCCATTTGGTAGAAGCGTTTTGTTTTTGTAAATTAGCGCATAGTGACCATTTCTTCCGCGCTGGTGGGGTGAATGGCCACGGTGGCGTCGAAGTCGGCTTTCGTGGCGCCCATCTTTACGGCGACGCCGAAGCCTTAAAGGCGAACAAGTAATGAAAAGCGTCGGGATGCCGGCGCTTTCTTGTACGCCCATGAAGTTTAGTACCATCTTCCTGTTCATGAGAAAGAGGTCTGTTATGGGAAGGAAATAAAAAATCGATATCAATTATATTGACGGATAAAAAGTCAGCAGATACAATGAATAATGTAGAGGTGGGGCGGTGACGAGTTAGTGTAAAGAGGGAAAGAAAACCAGGTAGCAAATTAGGATATGTCGCCTTGCTTGGTGTAATGATGATACCTCATATGGCACAAGCAGCATCGTATAGTGAAGCATTTGTGTCGAATGATTTCGTAAAAGCGGAGACGCCGGTTTATGATACGCGGGCGGTCGGTGGGAATACCAAAGATACAGCATGGAGTTTTACATTACGATCCGGCAACACTAACTCCTATACGGCGGCACGAAAAAAGACCAATAAAACGGCAGCTTATGTACGTGTGAAAAGCTGTGGCAGACCTTCCGTGGGAATCAGGATTTGGATTCCCGGTACCAATTGTAGAAAATACAGAGTATCTAACGGCGATATTAAATATTTGAGTAATGATGCGCCGATTGGTAGTATGATTCAATTAGCCGTTGAAAGCGGTGACGGGAGTCAAGTATCCGCCAGTGGCGTTTGGAGCCCCAACAATACCTCCGGATATTAGTAAGGTTAAATATATTTAATTAGGGCAAAGGATTTGGCAATTTTTTTTCGGAGGATCTTATGAATAAATCGTACATACACAATCAACTCTCTCGCTATTTAAAAGATAAGCGTATTCTGGTTGTCTTTTTATATACTGCTGTCTTATTCGCAATCCAAATTATAGGAAAGAGTAATGAGGGACTATACGACGACAATCTGTCCAACAATCTTATGCTTCTAAATTATTTCGGCGTGGGGGCAAACATATACTATACGTTTTTGATTTTTTTCGCTCCCTTTACGGCATCCGCCATCTACAGCGGTGATCGGAGAAAAAACATGGACAGCCTACTGATCAGTCGCATGGGCAGAAAATCATACATAAAAAATACTGTTGCGGTCACCGTCATTTTGGGTGTCCTGACCGGGCTCCTCCCCCTCGTTTTTCACGATCTGCTAATGGCTCTCGTCTATCCCTTTCCTTATGCTCAGGATATTTATTTTCACGCCATAAGCTACCGTAGCGGATTTCTCTATACGTCCAATCCCTATATGATCAACCTGATGTTTTATTTCTTGTATGCGCTCTGGTGTGCGTTCTTTTCTCTCCTGACCCTCGCCGTAAGCATGGTCAGTCGCAGGCGTTATTTTGAGAACATTCTTCCCTTTGCGGCTTTTTTCTTGCTCTGGACTGTAAATGCACGATTTGCAGATAAAATTTACACTGTCTCTATGTTTTTTCCTACAGTCTATATGACGGAACAAACTTTTATTTTCAGCTTGATTTTTCTGTGTCTTTCCATACCTGCGTGCCTACTTTTCATAAGGAGTCGGAATCGTGAAGACAGCATTTAATGAACTGCGGCGAAACGGGAGAGAGAATAAGATCTTCTTAATAGCTATCTACTTGATCTTCGTGGCTTTTTTAGGGCGGCAGTTTTTTACCGATTTTGAAGGGGCCGGTCTCTACGCGTTGGAAGACTATAAAAAAGTAGCGGGAGAGATTGGAACTTTCTTTTTGATAAGCACTCTTTTTCTCGCTTATGAATACAACAGTTTGACAGCGGTTCGCTACAAGAGTCGTTACGTGATTTTGCAGTATCATCTTTTGAAAATTTTATTTCCGGCCTTTCTTATGAGCATCACATCCGTCTTTCTTTTTATGGTAGCGGGCTATGTGCAGGGCTTTTTTAACGGACATTATGCTTCCGCCGCTCTCTTCGGGCTGATGCAGGCGGCGCAATTGATTTTGAGTCTTTCGGCTATCGGCTTGTTGAGCTGTATGTTTAACGTATGGGTGAGAAACGAATTTTTAGGCACGATTTTTGTCTTGGCTTTCTTTACCTTTAACAGCTATCGTACCTCGGTATTAACCCGTGTTGTCGGGCTATTTACTTACAATTATCATCAATTTTATTTATCGAAATTTTTACTTATACCGGGTGGGGCGATGACCTACACAACGATAAAAAGCTGCGGATTGTTATTTGCCATTGGGATGCTTACTTTTCTTGTGAGTCTGAGGGTGAAGAAGATAGATTTTTTGGATTAGGAGAGACCTATGATCGTATCGTTACAAAATGTCAGCAAAAGGATTAAAGGGAAGATTATTTTAGAGAACATTTCTCTGGAACTGGAGCAGGGAAAAATCTACGGTGTTTACGGTGTAAACGGGTCAGGAAAAACCATGCTCTTACGTGCCATCGCCGGACTGATGGACGTAGATTCGGGTGCTATTTTTGTGAACGGGGAGAAGTGCGTCTACGGCAAAGCGCCGGGGTTCAACATTGGTGTCGTTATCGAAAAAGTAGCTTTCTACGGAAATTTAACGGGTTGGGAGAACCTTCGTCTATTAGGAGAGGTTCGTGGCCCCTTTGATGACAGCGAGGCAAAAAGGCTAATCTATTACTTTGACATGGATCATTACATAGACAACAAAGTAAATACCTATTCCTTGGGGATGAACCAAAAGCTTGCCATCGTTCAAGCCCTTATGGAGAAGCAGCCGCTTGTTTTGCTGGACGAGCCGACCAATGCTTTGGATGAAGATTCCGTGGAACGCTTTTACGCTCTTTTAAGTGAATTAAAGAGGGCGGGGCGAACGGTGGTCGTGGTATCTCACAAGAAGGAAGACTTGCGTCAACTGTGTGACATGCGTTTTAAGATGAGCGAAGGGAGATTGTATGGGGAAGAATAGTGCGAAAGGAATAAAAATTGCCCTGCTCCTGCTTGCTCTTTCGGCTGTAGTGCGGATCGTCTACATCAATTTACCCATCAATGTGCCAAAAGAGAATTCCATTTACACCATGCACAAAATTGGCGAATCCGTAGATTTAGGGGAAGGCAAGTTTTTCACCTTACTAAACTGCGAGCCAACGCAGGACGCCAAGTATTTAGAAGATAGCGAGCTGGATCCAAATGAAAATGTGCTGATTAAGATGACAGTACAAACCAACGTAAGTGATTTAGCGACGGCCTACCGCTTTAAGCTTTATGATCAACACGTCGGTATGTGTTATTTTTCGGATCCCTACGATATAAAGGGAGATACCGCCACATTCGATCTAGTTTTGCACATAGAAAAAGAAATGATTCAATTTCTTCGCGAGCATAATCGCCCGAGGGATCTGTACGCCTTCGTTAGTCCCGATTTTAATATTCATAAGAAAGAAACCATTAGCTGTATAAAAATGGATTTAGATGATATTCTAAAAAATAACAAATAAAAAACATGGAGAGAGGAAGAGACCTTTCTCCATGTTTTCGTTTGATAGGTTAGCGCATGGTGACCATTTCTTCCGCGCTGGTGGGGTGAATGGCCACGGTGGCGTCGAAGTCGGCTTTGGTGGCGCCCATTTTTACGGCCACGCCGAAGCCTTGCATCATTTCGTCCACGCCGTAGCCCATGGCGTGAAGGCCCACGATTTTTTCCTCATCGCCTGCGCAGACCAGGAGCATTTTGCATTGTTGGGGATCGCCCGACACGGAGGAGCGCATGTCCGTGAAAGAAGAGGTGTAGGTCTTAATGGCGTCTTCGCCGTATTTTTCCTCGGCATTTTTTACCGTCAGGCCCACGGTGCCCATGGGCGGGTGGCTAAAGACCACGGTGGGCACATTGTCGTAGTCCAAGTGGGCGCCTTCTTTGCCGCCGAAGAGGCGATCGGAAAGGCGTCTGCCCGCGGCGATGGCCACGGGGGTGAGGTCCAATTTGCCCGTGACATCGCCGATGGCATAAATTCCCTCTTCCGCCGTGCATTCATAGGCATCGCTTGCGATGCGGCCTTTCTCGTCTACTTCCACCTTGGTGTTCTCAAGGCCCAGGTCTTCGATGTTCGGCGTCACGCCGGCCACCCAAAGTACCTTTTCAAAGACGGCGGTGGTGTCGTCTTCGAAGGTGATTTCAATGCCGCCGTCCACCTTCTTAAAGCTTTTCGACGAGGTGTTGAAGTGAATGTTCACGCCGCCTTTTTCCAATTCTTCTGTGACGGCGTCGGTAATAAAGGGATCGAATTTTCTGAGGATCCGATCTTTTCTTACGAGAAGATGGGTTTCCACGCCCATGCCGGCTAAAAATCCGGAAAGCTCCGTGCCGATGTAGCCGCCGCCGACGATGGCGATGGTTTTGGGCAGCGCTTCCCATGTAAAGAAATCGTCGGAATAGTCGACAAGTTCCGCGCCGGGAAGTTTGCAGGGGTTCGGGTGGGCGCCGGCGGCGATGGTAATGTGGTCGGCGCTATACTCTTCGCCGTCGACGAGGATTGTGTGGGCGTCTTTAAATCGTGCCTTGCCGAAGAGCTTGGTGACGCCGTTATCTTCCAGGCCCGATTCGAAACTGTCTCTGGCGCGGCCGATATAGCCCAGTTGGGATTCCCGCAATTTTTTAAAATCAAAGTTCCAGTCGCCGACATTGTAGCCGTAATTGTCCGATTCCTTTTCCAGGGTTCTGCGAATGCCCGAGGCGTACCAAAAGATTTTTTTCGGCACGCAGCCCCGGTTCACGCAGGTGCCGCCATAATCTTTTTCTTCCACAATGGCGACCTTGGCGCCGTATTGGGCGGCGCGATTGGCCGTGGCGCTGCCGCCGCTGCCGCCGCCGATAACGATATAATCAAATCTATGAGACATAATAACTCCTTTCACAGATAAAATGGCGTATGAAAAAAAGAGGACGCGATGATCCTCTTTTTAATATACCCAATTTTATACGAGACCCATAAAATATTCGACACCAATGGCGACGATGACGACGAGAGCGGAAATCACGAAGCCGTGAAGCATGGGGCCGGTGCCGGCGCTCTTCATATCCTTTAAGGAGGTCTTCAGGCCGATGCCTGCAAGGGCCATAACCATAAGGAATTTGCTGATGAGTTTAAAGGTGTGGCCCACGCTTTCGGGGATGAAGCCGGCGGTGTTAATGACGGTGAGTGCCAAAAAGCCCAAGATAAACCAGGGAATGACTTTCGTCAAAGAGAATTTCGCCTTTTCGTGCTTGTGTTCTTCTTTGGATTTTAAGTGGGCGCTAATCAAGGCGAAGGTAATGACCGTGGGAATGATAACCAGGGTGCGGGTGAGCTTGACCATGGTGGCGAAGTCCCCGGCGCCGTCGGAGAAGGCGTAGCCTGCAGCCACCACCGACGAGGTGTCGTTAACCGCGGTGCCCGCCCAGAGGCCGTAGGCCATGTCGGAGAGGCCCAGGGCATGGCCCATAATGGGGAAGAGAATAATCATGGCCATGTCGAAAATAAATGTGGCGCTCATGGCATAGGCCACGTCCAAATCGTCGGCTTCGATGACCGGGGCGATGGAGGCGATGGCGCTGCCGCCGCAAATCCCCGTGCCGGCGGAGATGAGATTGGACATCTTCCAGTTCAGTCCGAAGAATTTACCGGAGAAGTGGCCGATGCCGAAGCAGGTGAGCAGGGTAAAGACCATGACGGAAAGGGACAGGCGGCCTACTTGAAAGACCGTGGCCATGTTCAGGGAGGCCCCCAGTAAAATAATCCCGAGCTTCAATAATTTTTTCGAAGCGAAGGTGGCGCCTTTGGTCACCGGATTGTCGGATTGTAAAAAATAATTAATGATCATGCCGATAAACAGGGCGATAACCGAGGCGCTGATTAAGGGCATAGGCAATATGCTTTCGATGAATTTCGAGGTCGCAGCGATAACGACGGTCAACAGGACCCCGGGAATAATTGCTTGGATGGATTTCAACGGAATGCTCCTTTCTTTGTGCATTGATCATCTCACAAATCTAGGATAAAATAAAATTATAATTCATTATAGAACGATAACGAAACGATATGGAGGCAATGTGGACATTCGACTCAGCACCTTTTTGGAAGTCCTCGCCACGGGAAATTACACCAGGGCGGCGGAAAATTTGCACATTACCCAACCGGCGGTGACCAAACACATGCGTTCCTTGGAAGAGGAATTCGGCGCCGTATTTTTTCGCTACGACGGAAAAAAGATGATTCCCACCGACGAGGCCCGGGTGCTGGAAAACTACGCTCGCAGCCAACAAAAAAATTACCGGGATACCCTAAATGCCTTTAAAAGAGAAAAGGCCCGCACCATACGCATCGGCCTCACAAAGACTTTGGGAGAATACGCCTATGCCCAAAAACTCGCGGCATTGGTAAACGATCGGCCCAACAACTTCGTCTTGACCGTGGACAATACGGAAGCCCTGCTGGACCGGCTGCGAAACGCCCGCCTGGATTTTCTCATGGTGGAGGGGCAGTTTGCGAAAAACGAATTCGATTTTTCTGTGCTAAAAGAAGAGACCTTTACGGGAATCTGCAGCGCCGATCACCCCTACAAAGGCCGCAGTCTTTCCCTGGAAGCCGTATCGGGAGATTGTCTGGTGGTGCGGGAGCCGGGGAGCGGTTCCCGGGAAATTCTTGAAGACAAACTGCGCTACAAGGGCTATGAGGTGCAGGATTTTAAGCGTCTCGTCACCTCGTCGAGTTTGGCTCTGATTTCGAAATTGGTGGCGGCAAATGTAGGAATCTCCTTCGGCTACGAAAGCATCGCGAAAAACAATCCTCGTCTCGCCACCTTTCACGTGGAGGGAATTACGGACCGCCACGAATTTTCCCTGGTGGCACTAAAGGGAACCGGCGGCATCGAATTGTACCGCCGTTTAATCGAAGGAGCGGAAGAACTGTAAAAATTCAAAAAGCGACACGTCCTTTCCTAAAAAAGGGAAGGACGTTTTTATATTTGTTTTCGAGGGATCCTATTCGACTTCCAAACATTGACCAAAAAGAAAACCCCCGGCAATTGCCGAGGGCCTCTTTAGCAGTATGAGTATGAGTTATTTTAAATTCAATAAGTGTTCGTATTCTGCAGGGGACGTCCGTTTGCGGTCGTCGCTGAAGAAGTCTTTTTCGAGAGCGACAACGACGCCGGAGAGTCCGATCAGACCGATTAAGTTCGGGATAGCCATTAAAGCATTGAGAATGTTTGCGACGGTCCATGCAAGGTCTAAGTTCATAACGCAACCGACAAAGATCATAATGACATACAGGAGTTTGTAAGGTTTGCTGATCTTTCTACCTAAGAGGTAGCGCGCGGAGGTTTCGCCGTAGTATTCCCAACCGAGAATGGTGGAGAATGCGAAGAGCAATAAGCCTAAGGATACGATGTATCTACCGATAGCCAAGTGCATATCGAATGCCGTTGCTACGAGAGCCGATGCATCGGTGATGCCTTCGTCCAAAACGCCGGAAGTAATGATTACGAGTGCGGTGATGGTGCAGACAACAAAGGTATCCAAGAATACTTCCGTAACACCCCACATACCTTGACGGGTCGGGTGGTCGGTGGATGCCGTGGCGTGGGCGATAGGCGAAGAACCTAAGCCGGCTTCGTTGGTGAAGACACCGCGGCTGACGCCGTTGCGCATAGCCAACATAATGGTGTAGCCGATGACCCCGCCGCCGACTGCCGACGGATTGAATGCGCCGACGAAGATTGCGCGGATGGCGAAGGGAAGCATGTGAGCGTTAGAGATAATAATGATTAAACCGCCGACAATGTAGAAAGCTGCCATAAAGGGAACGAGCTTTTCGGTAACTTTCGAGATGGATTGAATCCCGCCGATAATAACGACGGAAGCGGCGATGGTGATGACCACGGCGGTGATCATGGGCGGAACGTTAAAGGAAGACTTCAACGTACCGGCGATGGCGTTGGATTGTACGGAACAACCGATGCCGAAGCAGGCAACACCTGCCAAGAAGGCGAAGCACTTGCCTAACCAGGGTTTCTTTAAGCCGCGGTCTAAGTAATACATGGGGCCGCCGGCGTAGCCGTCTTCGGTTTTCACCCGATAAGCGACGGATAAGTTAACTTCCGAGAACTTCGTACACATACCGAAGAATGCGGCAACCCACATCCAGAATACGGCGCCGGGACCGCCGCCTAAGATGGCGACCGATACGCCGACGATGTTACCGGTACCGACCGTGGCGGCCAGTGCCGTGGACAATGCTTGGAAGGGCGAGATAGCGCCTTCTTCGATTTCGTTCTTTTCAAACATTTTGCCCATGGTATTTTTCATGATGTAGCCGAAATGTTTCGATTGGACGAAACCGGTGCGGACGGACAAGATAATACCTGCGCCGACGAGCAATACCATTAAAGGAACACCCCATAGGAACGCATCAATCTTACCTAGTACTTCTGCAAAACTCATAAGTCACCTCCAAATAAGTATGAATAACTGCTTGTGAATACATTATACACGCTTTTTCAGAAAATTAAACCTCTTTTTACAAAAAAGTTGACTTTTTTTAAAATTATTTTTTTGTAGGACGGGACAGGTGATAAAATTATCAAGTGAAAAGATTCGGAGAAATTAAAATTTTAAAAAACAGGAAAAATGGAGGAATTATTTAAGGTGAAAAGGCGGCAAAACGAAAAGCGGGTGAATCAACCAGGGGAACGCACCGGAAGCCGATAAATCAAAATAATGAATAATCTATAAGTTAATTAAAAGGGTAAATAAAAAGTTTTCCCGAGGACTTTCCCCTTTCTCCGAGGGCATTTTAATAAAAATCGCCACATGTGCAAAAAAGGGGGCGTTGTCCGCGTTATTTGCCGTGGCCTCGGAAGGAAAGCGGATCCGCCGTCAAAAAGATGCAAGTTACGGGAAAATAAAAGGCATTGGGAAAGGGCGTATTAAAGAAAGAAGCACAGGGAAAAAGGGGTAAGGTTGAAGATTTTACACCTATATGACTTGTCACGGGAGAGCGACCGTGTTATACTCTGGGCAGAGTGCAAGGCACGAAGGGGCACACCACCGCGGGTGTGATTTCTTCGTGCCTTTTTTTGTGAGGAGGTGACTGTGAAGATTAACGGGAAGGTCGTGAAATTAAGCGGCCCCGAACCCTTGGTGGACGTTTTGATCCGCGCCGGCTACGACGCTTCCGGCGTGGCCCTGGAAATGAACGGGGTCCTGGTGAAGCGGGCGGACATGGCGAATACAGTCGTCGACGACGAAGATGTATTGGAGGTGTTTTCTTTTACCGGTGGAGGTTAAACGAGAGGACGTCCTGGCCCGTCAAAGGCCCGAGATCAGCGAAGCCGTGAAGGACTTTACCGTCGCCGTATTAGGTTGCGGCGGTTTGGGATCCCAAGTGGCGTGGATATTGGCTCGCCTGGGCGTCGGAAAACTTATTTTGTACGATTTCGATGTGGTGGAGGCGTCGAATTTAAATCGCCAAAACTACAGCGTTTCAGATATAGGAAAAAAGAAGGCGCAGGCCACGGCGGAGCGCATAAAGGATTGGCTGCCCCACGTTTGTGTGGAGGCGCGCGATGAATTTGTGGACGCCGAGGTGCTTGAAGGCATTGAAGCCGAGGCCGACATTGTGGTGGAGGCCTACGACGGCGTCCGGTCGAAAATAGAGGCCTTTGATTTTTTCCAAGAGCACACAACACCTTATGTCTGTACCACCGGCGTGGCGGGGCCCTCGGGCGCCGTGATGCGCAAGGATTTCGGTCACATTCATATGGTGGGAGATTTTAACGGCGAGGACCGCAGGGATTGTTACCTGCCCAAGGTCATGACCATCGCCGCCATGGAATGTCAAGTTGTTTTCGAACTGATGATAGGAGGATTCGAGTGAAAGATACGTGGAAATTAGGGGACAAGACTTTTGAGTCTCGCTTTATTTTAGGATCGGGCAAGTACGCGCCGGAATTAATCGACGCCGCCATTACCCACGCCGGTGCGGAAATGATTACCGTGGCCCTTCGCCGGGCGAACACGGCGGATGTGACGAATATTTTGGAATTTATTCCGAAAAACGTCACCTTGATTCCCAATACCAGCGGCGCCCGCAACGCCGATGAGGCCGTACGCATCGCCCGCTTGGCGAAGGAAATGGGCTGCGGCAATTTCGTTAAAATCGAAATCATGCGCGACTCCAAGTACTTACTCCCCGACAACGAACAAACCTTAAAGGCCACGGATATTTTGGCCAATGAAGGCTTCGTCGTCATGCCCTATATGTATCCGGATCTGAACTACGCCCGCGACATGGCAAGTGCCGGTGCCGCCGCCATTATGCCTTTGGCTTCGCCCATCGGCAGCAACCGCGGTTTGGCCACGAAGGCATTTATCCAAATTTTAATCGACGAAATCGACCTGCCCATTATCGTCGATGCGGGCATCGGCCGCCCCTCCCAAGCCGCCGAAGCCATGGAAATGGGCGCCGCCGCCATTATGGCCAACACGGGCATCGCCACGGCCAACGACATTCCCATGATGGCCAAGGCCTTTAAGCTGGCTATCGAAGCGGGCCGCCTGGGCTATTTATCCGGACCGGGCCGCGTCCTGGACAAAGGCGCCGATCCCTCTTCTCCTTTGAGAGACTTCTTTGATTGAGGAGGGCTTTATGATTAAAACAGTATTCGATTACGCCCCGGGCATGGATCAAATCTCCGAGGCCATTCCCGAAGAAATCGCATCCACCTACGAACGGCAAAGCAAAAGGACCGTTACCGGCGCCGAAGTAGCGGAAGTGCTCAGGAAAGATCGCCTCACACCGGATGATTTCTACACCCTGCTTTCTCCTGCGGCGGAACCTTATCTCGAACAAATGATGGTAAAAGCCCGCGGCCTTCGCCGGCAATACTTCGGCGACAATGTGTATTCCTTCTCGCCCCTCTACATCGCCAATTACTGCGAAAACGGCTGCCGCTACTGCGGATTTAACGCCAAGAGCGACATTAAGCGGGCGGCGCTGAATTCCGATGAAATCGAAGTGGAAATGCGGGCACTGGCAAAAGACGGCATCGAAGACGTGCTGATCTTAACCGGCGAAAGCAATCACTATTCGTCGGTGGAATACATCGAAGAAGCCGTAAAGCTTGCGAGAAAATACTTCCGCGTCGTGAGCCTTGAAATTTATCCCGCCAATGTAGCCGATTACGAACGGCTGCAAAAAGCCGGCGCCGACTTCGTCACCGTGTTCCAGGAAAGCTACGATCCCGAAGTCTACGACTACTACCATCCCCGGGGAAACAAACGGAGCATCATCTACCGCATGGGCACCCAAGAGCGGGCCGCCATGGGCGGCATGCGGGGCGTGGGCTTCGGCGTGCTCTTCGGCTTGGCTGATCCCGTGGCCGACTGCTTCCGCTTGGGCCTTCACGCCTACTTGGTACAACGGAAGTACCCCCACGTGGAAATCGCCGTGTCCTTCCCGCGAATTCGCCCCACCCACGGCGCGGAAGATGTAGACAATACCAATCGCATCGGTGAAAAGAAGCTCATGCAATTTATTTGTGCCATGCGGATTTTCATGCCCTTTGCATCCATTACCATTTCCACGCGGGAAAGAAAAGAATTCAGAGATCAGGCCATGATCTATGCCGCTACAAAGATTTCCGCTTCCGTGGATACGGGGATCGGTCGCCGCGGCGAAGAGCCCGATGAAGACGAAGGGGAAGAACAATTCGTCATCGCCGACACCCGCACCTTGGATGAAATCGAAAAGGATCTGAAAGAAGAAGGCCTCTACGTCCTGAGAAACGACTACATTCGCCTATGAAGACGCTTTATTACATTACGGATTCCACAAAGTACGACGACGAAGAGGATTTTTTCGCAGACGTCTTCGCGGCCTTACGAGGCGGGGTGGATTTGATCCAGCTCAGAGAAAAAGAGCTTTCCGACGAGGAAGTCTACGCGCGGGCCCTTCGAATAAAAAAAGAAGCGGATAAATACGACACGCCCCTGATCATCGACGATCGGGTGGACGTGGCGAAAAAATTAGGCGTCGGCGTCCACTTGGGAGACGACGACATGGCCGTGAAAGAAGCTCGGGCCATTTTAGGGGAAAATGCCCTCATCGGCGCCTCGGTAAAAACCGTGGAGCGGGCAAAAGAAGCGGAAGCGGAAGGGGCAAGCTACTTCGGCACCGGCGCCCTTTTCCCCACGCAGACCAAAGTCATTACCCGCCACACGTCCATGGAGACCTTCCGCGCCATTAAAAAATGCGCGAAGGTGCCCGTGTACGCCATCGGCGGCATCAACGAAAAGACCCTCCCCGAGCTAAAGGGCGAGGACTTCGACGGCATCTGCGTGGTTTCCGCCATTCAATACGCGGTCGATCCCGAAGCGGCGGTAAAAAGCCTCCGCGCCCGAATGAAAGATCTGTAATATGTTATACTGCTCCCATAGGAGGGGTTTATGATTTATTATTACAGCGGCACGGGAAACAGCGCCTATGTGGCGAGAAAACTGGCCGATAAATTAGGTGTGGACGCCGTGGATATAGGGGAGCGCATCAAAACCGGCGCCATGGAGGCCATCAAGGACGACACCGTGATCTTGGTGACGCCGACCTATTGTTGGCGCGTGCCCCGCATCGTGGAAGATTACTGGAATCAGATCGAGGTGGAGGCCGAAACCCTTTATTTGGTCATGACCTGCGGCTCCGGCATCGGCGGCGCGTCGGTGTACGAAGAAAAAATGGCCCGGGAGAAAAACCTGGCCTACGGCGGCGCCTTTGAGGTGATCATGCCTGAAAACTACATCGCCATGTTCGATGTGCCGAAGACGGCCGAAGCCCGAACCATTATCGCCAAAGCCGATAAAAAAATCGATGAAATCGCAGATAGAATCGCGGCGAAAAAAAGCGGCGCGAAAGGCGCGGGCATTCTCGGCCGACTGCTTACATCCATCAACGGCGCCTATTACGCCCTTTTTGTGAAGGCCAAGCCCTTTTACGCCAAGGACAACTGCATCTCCTGCGGCGAATGCGAACGCCGCTGCATTTTAGCCAATGTGAAGCTCGAGGAAGGGCGGCCCGTGTGGTACGACCGCTGCACCCACTGCATGGCTTGCATGAATTACTGCCCGGTGGAAGCCATCGAGTACGGAAAGAAGACGGCGGGAAAATTCCGCTATACGCTGGAAAAGGTGCTTGAAAAATAGAGCCATCGATCGTTTATCCGTCCAAAAAAATTACGGCGCGCGCCACGTGGCGCGAAATAAGCCGCCTGTCGACTTTTCAGAAGCGCGGGTCGGCTTATTCGTCGTGGTTTTTTATTTGACAAAGACCTTGCCGAATGGTAAGGTCTTTTTAAATGAATAGCGCAAGGGGAACTTTGATAGTTGAGAAGGTAAAACCTGACCCTTTGAACCTGTGAGTTAAGACTCGCGTAGGAATGCATGGCCCGCCTTTTCGGGCGGCCTTAATTTAGGTATCTTCTCACGGGAAGATGCCTTTTTTTTGTCTCGAAAGGAAGGACAAAATGAACGATTTAAAGAATGCCTTAATAAAAGCACAGGAAGACGTGCGGGCAAACTGCCCCATGGCTCCGTCTATTACAAATTTCGTCACCATCGATTTCGTCGCCAACGCACAAATCGCCGTGGGCGGTTCGGCGGCCATGGTCTACATGCCCGACGAGGGAAATACCATGGCAGAGATCGCCAAATGCCTCTACATCAACGTGGGCACCTTGATTCCCGTCCACGCCGAAACCGTGCCCAATGCGGCGAAGGCCGCCCACGAAAAGTGCGCCTATGTGTTGGATCCCGTGGCGGCAGGCATGGGCGAGCTGAGGACCAAGCTCTTGACGGATATGAAAGATTATCCCCCGGCCATCGTCCGCGCCAACGCCTCGGAAGTGATTACCCTGGCGAAAATGTGGGGCTTAATCGACACCGACGAAGGCAAAGTGCGCGGCGTGGATTCCACGGAGAGCGTGGAATCGGCGCGAGAAGCGGCGGAGACCTTGGCCCGCTTCATTAAGGGCGCCGTCTGCGTGTCGGGAAAAGACGATTTAATCACCGACGGCGAGCGCACCATTCTCTCCTTCGGCGGCAGCGAATACTTCGCCCGCATTACGGGAAGCGGCTGCTCTTTAGGCGGCGTCTGCGCCGTTTATCATTCGGTCACGGACCCCTTTACGGCGGCGGTGGCGGCCACCAATGCCTACAATGTGGCCGGCGCCATAGCGGAAAAGAAAGCCGAGGGCACGGCGAGCTTTAAGGTGGCCTTTTTAGACGCCCTGTCCAATATGACCGGCGACGATTTGACCGCCTGCCCCATGAAGGAGATTTAAATGAAATTCAGCATTGAAAAATACTTCGTCGTCGGCCCTGAAAACACCTGGAACCGCCCGGTGCTTCCCATTATTCGTGATGCCATCGAGGCGGGATTTACCTGCATTCAGCTGCGTTCGAAAACCGCATCGGCGCGGGAAATGATCGACCTGGCTCGTGGGGCGTCGGATCTCATCGCATCCATGAAGAAAGAAGACGAGGTCACACTGCTCATTAACGACCGCATGGACGTAGCTCTGGCGGCGCGAGAAGCGGGAGCGAAAATCGACGGCGTCCACATGGGCCAATCGGATATTCCCGTGTCCGTGTGCCGAAAATACTTAGGTCCCGATGCGGTCATCGGCCTCTCCGCGCCCACCGGCGACTTGACCCGCTACGTCCGGGAAGGAAATTTCAAGGACGTGGATTACTTCGGCGCCGGCCCCTTCCACGAAACGGATACGAAAAAAGACTGCGGTCTGGACGAAAACGGAAACATCGTCTACCGCACCGTCGAAGAAATTAAGGAGCTCGCGGCCATTTCGCCTCTGCCCATTACCATCGGCGGCGGCGTAAAGGCCGAGGACATGAAAGCCCTGGCCGAAACCGGCGTGGACGGATTTTTCGTCGTCTCCGCCATCGCCTCGGCGGAAGATCCCAAGGCCGCGGCGAAAGAATTGGCAGAGAAGTGGGAGGCGGCGAAGTGAAGACGATGCTCACCATCGCCGGCAGCGACTCCTCCGGCGGCGCGGGGATTCAGGCGGATATAAAAACCGCCACGGCCCTGGGGGTTTTCGCCACCTCGGCCATTACCGCCATTACCGCGCAAAATACCACCGGGGTGCAGGCCATTTTCGACTTGGGCGGCGAGATTGTGGCGGAAGAGATTCGCTCTGTAATGACGGACATTTCCCCCGACGCCGTAAAAATCGGCATGGTCTCATCCCCTGAGATCATAAAAATCATCGGCGAAGAGCTGGCGGGCTACAAAGGCCCGGTGGTTCTCGATCCGGTTATGGTGGCCACCTCCGGATCGCCTTTGTTACGAGACGAGGCCATGGAAAGTTTAAAAACCGTTCTCTTTCCCTTGGCCACGCTCCTTACGCCGAATATCCCCGAAGCGGAACTTTTAACGGGCATGAAAATCGAATCCGCGGCGGATCAAGAGAAGGCGGCCAAAGCCCTTTACGACGCCTACGGCGCATCGGCCTTGGTAAAAGGCGGCCACGGCACCGGTCGGGCGGCGGATGTATTCTACGACGGAAACATCCACATCTTTGAAAAACCCATGCTCGACAATCCCAACACCCACGGCACGGGCTGCACCCTGTCATCGGCCATCGCCTCGTATTTGGCCCTGGGACTCGATGAGGCAAAGGCCGTGGAAGAAGCAAAAAATTACGTATACGACGCAATCGCTGACGGTCTCGACCTGGGACGAGGACGAGGCCCGATCAATCACATGGTTAGGAGAAATAAATAATGGCATACGCAACACAAATGGACGCTGCACGTCAAGGAATCATTACGAAGGAAATGGAAATCGTCGCCGAAAAGGAAAATCGCACGGCGGAAGAAATCAGACAATGGGTGGCGGAAGGAAAAGTCGCCATTCCCGCCAACATTAACCACAAATCCTTGGATCCCGCGGGCATCGGCTCCATGTTAAAGACCAAGATCAACGTCAACTTAGGTGTCTCAAAAGACGTGGAAGATCTGGACGAAGAGCTGGAAAAAGTAAACTACGCCGTGGAACTCGGCGGCGACGCCATTATGGACCTGTCCACCCACGGGGATACGAAGATTTTCAGACGGAAGCTCACCTCCGAATGCCCGGCCATGATCGGCACCGTGCCCATTTACGATTCCGTTATCTACCATAAAAAAGACCTGGGTCAATTGACGGCCGAAGATTTCCTCGAAGTCATTCGCGCCCACGGGGAAGACGGCGTCGACTTCGTCACCTTGCACTGCGGCCTGACTCGCCGCACGGTGGAACAATTAAAGCGCTTCGGCCGCACCACCAACATCGTCAGCCGCGGCGGCTCCTTGGTTTTCGCCTGGATGAGCATGACCGGCAACGAAAACCCCTTCTACGAATACTACGACGAAATTTTGGACATTTGCCGCGAATACGACATGACCATCTCCCTCGGCGACGGCGCGCGCCCGGGCTGTTTGGCCGATGCCGGCGATTTGCTTCAAATCGAAGAATTGGTTCGCTTAGGGGAATTGACTCAACGGGCGTGGGACAAAGATGTGCAAGTCATGGTCGAAGGCCCGGGTCACGTGCCCTTGAATCAAGTCAAGGCCAATATGGAAATTCAACAAAGCCTCTGTAAGGGCGCGCCCTTCTACGTGCTCGGGCCCATCGTCACCGACATCGCCCCGGGTTACGACCACATCACCGCCGCCATCGGCGGGGCCGTGGCAGCCATGAGCGGCGCCGCTTTCCTCTGCTACGTCACCCCGGCGGAACACTTGGCTCTTCCCAATGCCGACGACGTAAAGCAAGGGATTATGGCATCGAAGATCGCCGCCCACGCCGCCGACATCGCCAAGGGCATTCCCGGCGCGAGGGATGCCGACGACCGCATGGGCAAGGCCCGTCGGGAATTGGATTGGGACGCCATGTTTAAAGAAGCCATGGATCCGGAACACGCCAAGGCCGTACGGGACGACCGCGCGCCGGAAGTGGAAGAAACCTGCTCCATGTGCGGGAAATTCTGTGCCGTACGGAGCATGAACAAAGCTCTCGCCGGCGAAGAAGTCGATATTCTGTAAAACAATGGCTCTATAATATCCATTGGGGAGTAATTCCTCAATGGATATTTTTGTGCAAAAAGATAGCACTTGTTTTCCCTATCACCTAAAATTAAATCACCACAACATAATAAAGGGGGGCAAACAAGTGCAAAACAATATTACCACATTACTTTTAGGAATCCAAGATGTTGAGGTTACCGCTGTTTTAGAAGAAAGACGGCTCATTACCATTGACTGCAAACCCGTTCATGATCGGGTTTGTCCTCACTGTGGCTCGACCCACGCTTGGGTCCACGATCACCGGGAGCAAGTGCTTCGGGACGCACCGATGCGCCGAAAGCACGTGCTTCTGCGGGTTAAGAAGACACGGTATGATTGCAAGGATTGCGGGGCGCGCTTTGAGGCACCTCTTTCCTTTGCCGCCAAGGGCAAGCAGATGACAAAGCGCTTAATCGCTTATGTGGTGGATGCTTTTCGGGATATTCGTTCTGTGTCGGAGTTGGCGCGGGAAGTGGGCATTTCAACGACGAGTATTTTCCGTATTGTGGCTTGTCTGTTTGTGCCCCGTCAACGGCTGCCTCGCGTCTTTTGCATCGACGAGTTTAAGGGCGATAGTGGCGGAAGCAAGTACCAAACCACCTTGGCCGATGGAGAGGCCCATCGAATCATCGATATTCTTCCGACGCGCTACGGCAAGGATTTAGCCGCTTATTTCTCTTCCATTGATCGAGCGGAACGACGCGGCGTCGAGATCTTTGTCAGCGATATGTGCGGCACCTTTAAAGGCGTGAAAGAGGCTTTCTTTCCACAAAGTACCCATGTCATCGACCGGTACCATTTCATCCGTCAAGTCCATTGGGCCTTGGAAAATGTGCGGAAGCGGGAACAGAAACGGATGACGGCGACGGAAAGAAAATGGTTTAAACGAAGCCGCAGTCTACTGAAAAAGCCGGCTAAAGACCTTACAGAGGCGGAAAAAGGTCTCGTCGCCACCATGCTCGAAAAGAGCGATGCCATACGAACCGCCTACATCTTAAAAGAAGGCTTTTACACCTACGTCCTTTCTCGGAACGACAAAGAAACCGCCGCCACCGCTCTTTCAAAGTGGATGGAAGAGGCAAAGAAAGGCGGGCAAAAGGAATGGCGCTACTGCTTGCGCGCCTACAAAAACTGGTTCGATGAGATCACCAACAGCTTTGATTACCCGTGGAGTAACGGCTACGTGGAAGGAACGCACAACAAGATCAAGACCGTGAAGCGCGTCGCTTTTGGGATGCGTAACTTTCATCATTTCCGAACCAAACTGCTTTTCGTCTGTTCAAAAGACCGGTGATGAATGGCTTTTAGGAAAACAAAAAGGAGCCTAGTTTTCACTAGACTCCCCAATGGTTGACATAGAGCCAAAACAATTCACCTCTTCTTATCCTGTGATACAATGGGAAAGAGAAGAGGTGATTTTTTATGAACAAATTATGGGAAGAGCTTAAAGATTTTAAATCCCGCGTGGAAATGGTGGAGCTGTCCCACTCGGTCAGCGCCAAGACGCCCCACTGGGCGGGTTTTCCGCCGATGGAAGGGGAGGAGATCTTTAATTTCAAAGAACACGCCTTTACGGCCATGCGATACAGCATCGTGAGCCAATACGGCACCCACATCGACGCCCCGGGCCACTTCACCGAAGGGGGACGCATGCTTGATGAGCTGGATCCCAAGGATACGATTCTGCCTCTGGTCGTCGTGGATGTGGTGGACAAGGTGAAGGCCGATGCCGATTACGTGGTCACGGAAAAAGACATTCTCGCCCACGAAAAGATCCACGGCACCATTCCCGAAGGCTGCTTCGTGGCCCTGAGAACCGATTGGTCCAAGCGCAGGGAAAACTTCGACAACATCGACGTAAACGGTGTGAGCCACTACCCGGGCTGGTCCATCCCCGCCTGCGAGCTTCTGATTAAAGAGCGGAAGGTCAAGGCCATCGGCCACGAAACCTCGGACACCGACGCCTCGATTATTTCCAACGAAGCCGGTGGACTTCCCGTGGAAACCTATGTCTTGGCCCAAGACATTTACCAAATCGAGCTTATGCGGAATCTGGATAAAATGCCCGCCACAGGCGGTGTGATCTCCGTGGGCTATCCCAATGTGGTGCACGGCCCCGGTTTTTCCGCCCGCTGCTTCGGCTTTTATGAAAAGGAAGAAAAGTAAATAGATGCCCATGAAAAAAGAGCAAGACCCGAACGTCTTGCTCTCTTTCTTTGCGGCGAATTAATTTTCGTTATTTCCACCCTGTTGGCCGCTCTTGTTGCCGCCTTTCGAGGATTGGGAATCGGAATTGCCGTTTTGTTTGTCTTGATCCTTGTCCTTATCTTCTTCCGTCTTCTTCGGTTTCGGCGGAACGTTACGATAAAGATTTCTCAGGCCCTTGGGCGAGGTGCCTTCGGCAAAGATTTCCGTGTAGCCCGAAACGGGAATGTACTTCTTGTACAGGCCCTCTTCCGGTTCGACGAAATCCTTGTACTCCAAGTCCGCGTGGACGTCGCGCATAATGGAACGCCACAGATTGGCAGCCATACGGGAGTAGTCCCACAGAGGCGTGTTGTCGTCGTTGCCGATCCAAACGGCGCCGGTGTAGTAGGGCGTGAAGCCGACAAACCAACTGTCTCTCTTGCGGTTGGTGGTCCCGGTCTTGCCGGCGATGGCCTGCCCGCTGAAATTGGCGTAGGTCCCCGTTCCGCTCTTTACGACGGTTTCCAGCATGGACGTCATAATGTAGGCGTTTTGCGGGGAGGTGATTTCGACTTCTTCCTTGGGATTTTCGTAGATGACTTTGCCGCTCTTATCGGTAATTTTTTCGATAAAGGTGGGCTTGATGAACTTGCCTTCGTTGGGGAAGGTGCTGAAGGCCCCGGCCATTTCCAGGGGGCTGATGCCTACGGTCATGCCGCCTAAGGTGAGGGAGGCCAAGTTCACGTCGTTGTACTTCATCGTATCGATATTGGGATATTTGTCTTGATCTTCGGGAAGAACCAAGCTTGAGATCTGCATTTTCTTTAAATTGTCGATCATCATTTGTGCCGCTTCATCTTCGCCAGGGGCCAGGCCCTTGCCGACGAGGTATGCGCCGACATTGGACGAGTTGCGAACCAAATTGCGCACCGTGGCCCAGCCTTGGTAGCCTGTGGAGTTTTTCGGCCAGCCGCCCGGGCGGGGAAGGTCTCGGTAGACGTCCCCGGCGGTGCCGCCCTTATTTAAGAGGGCGAGGTAGGGGCCGATGGGCTTAATGGACGAACCCGGTTGACGGGGATTTTTCGCTCGGTTCAAAATATTGTTGCCGCCGATGCCGCGGCCGCCGACGATGGCTACCACTTCACCGGTTTGGTGATCCATAATGGTAATGCCGACTTGAGGCTGAATAATGCCTTTTTCGTTGGTGTGACGGCCGGGGAAGAAACTGTTTTGAGCAACCTTTTCTTCCAGAATTTTTTGAATATCCAGATTGAGCGGCGTGTCGATAACCAGGCCGCCGTTGTAGAGAATCTTTTGGGCTTCGTCTTTTTTGTAGCCTTTCTCTTTCAGAATATCCAAGACTTCATCTTTTACCGCGTCCACGTAGTAGGACGAAATGCCCTTGGTGGTGTGGCTGCCCAAGTCCAGATGAATCTCTTCGTTAATGGCCTCTTTCATGGTGGATTCGTCGATCATACCCAGGGAATTCATTTTGTGAAGAATCAATTCCTGGCGCTTTTTGCTGGCGGGATTGGCCACGGCCTTTCTTGCGACCAGCACCCCCGATGCGATTTGGCTGTGCTCGAAGGGATCGATTAAATCTTTTTCTGCCAGGGCGTCGCCTAATTCCTTGTCCCGCTCCGTCACTTCCGCGCCGATGGATTCGGCGGGAATGAGGCTGAACTCGATGGCGTCCAGATCGTCGTCCGCTTCGATGGGCACGGCGTTAAAAGGCGTGTACTCCGAGGGGCGATTGGTAATGCCCACGATCATGGCGGCTTCCGCCAGGGAAAGATCGCTGACGTCTTTGTCGAAGAAGGTCTTCGATGCAGCTTCCACGCCCTTGGTGCCTTTGGAGAAGGCGGCGGAGTTTAAATAGGCTTCCAAAATCTGCTCTTTACTTAAATTGCTCTCCAATTGGAAGGCGTAGTAAATGTCCTGAAACTTTCTGGCATAGCTTTTTACCGGCGAGGTGTACAGGTTTTTTGCCACCTGCATGGTAATGGTGGAGCCCCCTTGACTGAAGTCCATGCTTTGGAGATTGCGCACGGTGGCCGAAACCAGGCGGCGGAAATCCACGCCGTGGTGCTCGTAAAACCGTTGGTCTTCAATGGCCACGGCGGCATCGAGCAAGTAATCGGGCATGCGCTTAATGGGCACCCACTCGCTGAATTCATTTTGTACCAATTGCTCTACATTGTCGCCGTTTTTATCGCGCACCACCGAGGTTTCCGAAATAGCCGAACGGATATTTTTCGGATCGATGGCCGGCGATTGGCTGATCGCCGTCACGGCATAGGCCACGGCGATGCCCACCATGGTGATGCCTGCGATGACGATTAATAATAATAGGATTTTAAAGGCCGAGCTCCAACGGAGTGAATTTCCCTCTCGTTGATTCCGGCCGGATCGTTTACCCATAGAAACCTCCTTCATAATTGTCTATTATATCAAAAGGATCTGACTTGTTGACAGGAATTCCGCGAATTTCACCATCTTAACAAAAAGCTGGATTTTTATTTTCTTTTCAGGGGAAAGAAAGGCGCTGTATTGCCATTTCCTGCCGTGAGCGAGGCGAAGATATGGTATAATCGTTTCGTTAAAAAGGAGGGACTATGTATTCGGGACACTTAACCGACGTGGCGGCCATCGCCGTCGGGCACAAAGAAGATGAAACCGGCGGCACCGGTGTGACGGTGATTCTTGCGCCGGAAGGATCCACCGCCGGCGTGGATGTAAGAGGCGGCGCCCCGGGCACCAGAGAGTGTGTGCTCTTGGGCCCGACCTACGCCGTAAGCGAAGTGCACGCCATCGTCTTAAGCGGCGGATCGGCTTTCGGCCTGGACAGCGCCACCGGTGTCATGGAAGCCTTACGCGACGACGGGATCGGCTTCGATGTAGGCGTGGGCGTGGTGCCCATCGTGCCCGCCGCCGTCTTGTTCGATTTGACCTATAAGAGGGCCGACGCCTGGCCCGACAAAGCCATGGGAAGAGCCGCCTACGATGCGGCTAGCGTTGATGACAAGAGGCAGGGCATAATCGGTGCCGGATGCGGCGCCACGGTGGCGAAGACCATGGGCCCCGCCTACGCGAAAAAATCCGGCGTGGGTAGCGCCTCCATGACCGTGGGGGACGTAGTGTTTTCCGCACTGGTCGTGGTCAATGCCTTCGGCCACATTCAGGATGCGGAAACCGGCGACGTCTTGGCGGCACCGGAAGTGGAGGGCATCACCTATTCCGTGGAAGAGGCCTTGTTAAAAGGCGCCGTGGATTTCGAAAAAGGGAAGCATCAAAACACCACTTTGGGCGTCGTGGCAACCAACGGCCGCTTTTCGAAGACCGAACTCTGTAAATTGGCATCCGTGGCCCACAACGGCTACGCGAAATCCATTACCCCGGTGCACACGGGCCTGGACGGGGACACAATTTTTTCTCTGGCCACCAATGAAGTGGACTGTTCCATGCAGCTGGCGGAGTATTATCTGCCGAAAGTCATGGCGCGGGCCGTGGCCAACAGTTTGTACAGCGTAGAATAGTATTTCCATGAAACAGACCGGCATCCTCGAGAGCCGGATCGGAGGTTTTTATGAACAACAAAATGAAAAAGCCCTTTCTCACCACGCGAGAGATCGTGATTATCGGCATTCTCGGTGCCATTACCGTGGTGTTGGGCATGACGCCTTTGGGTTTTGTGCCCATCGGCCCCTTAAATGCCACCACCATGCACATTCCCGTCCTCATCGCCGCCTTTATCGAAGGGCCGGTGGTGGGCGGCTTCGTGGGGCTGATCTTCGGGCTCAGCTCCCTCTTTAACGCCATTACCCGTCCCACCCCCATCTCCTTTGTCTTCTACAATCCCCTCATCTCCATCTTGCCGCGCATTCTTTTAGGCGTGATCTCCGCCTATATTTTCCGCTTCTTTAAATCCTTCGACGCCGACGGATTAAAAAAAATGGGCATGGCGGCATGGCTCGGCGTCATCGTCTTTTTGGCCGTGGGTCTTTATAAAAACATCGCCGCAAAAACCTACGGGGCCTCCGCTATTTTAAACGGCGGATTCCTCGTCCTTTCCGCGGTTCTGTTTATTTGGATTATGCGGACAAAAACCAAGGCGAGCGCCGTGGTCCTTGCGGCCTTCGTCTCCACCATCCTCCACTCCGTCATGGTCATGGGCGGCATTTATATCTTCTTCGCTCAGGAATTTGTTCGCGCCGTGGGGGCGTCGGAGGCCTTGGTAAATTCAGTTATATTCGGTACGATTATTACATCGGGCGTGCCCGAGGGAATCCTCGCAGGCATCGTCTCCACCGGCGTCGTCACGGCGTGGACGGCCGGCAAGAGCAGTTAGAATCAAGAGGGTGCATTATGTTATTAGCAATCGATGTCGGAAATACAAATATCGTCTTCGGGGCGTACAAGGGAAAAGAACTGATTCACGACTGGCGCATTTCGTCGGATCAAAACAAGACCAGCGACGAATTCGGCATGTTGGTCACGGAAATGTTGGACAATGTGCAGTTGAAGCCGGTGAATATTGAAGCGGTGATCATGTCTTCGGTGGTGCCGAATATTATGCATACCATGCAGAACATGATCGTGAAATACTTTCACCGTTACCCGATTATCGTCGGTGCCGGCGTGAAGACGGGAATCAATATTCGCTACGACAATCCCAAGGAAGTGGGGGCCGATCGCATCGTCAATGCCGTGGCGGCCGTGGAAAAATATGGCGGGCCCTGCATTATTATCGACTTGGGCACGGCCATTACCTTTTGCGTCGTGGACGGAAAGAAAAATTACCTGGGCGGCTTGATCTTGCCGGGCATTTCTATCTCCGCCGATGCCTTGGTGTCCCGCACGTCGAAGCTGCCGAAAATCGAAATCATTCGGCCGGAGAAAGTCATCGGAAAAAACACGGTGAGCAGCATGCAAAACGGCCTCTATTTCGGCTTCTCCACCATGATCGACGGCATCCTCACCCATATCTGCAACGAACTGGGCATGGCGAGCGAAGAAATTAATATCATCGCCACCGGCGGCTTCGCCAATCTCCTGGTTTCCGACAGCCGCTACGATATTATTATCGACCGCGACTTAACCATGGACGGGCTCAGAATCCTCTACGAGCTGAACAGCTAATGGCCTTTACCATTGCCCTGGCCCCCATGGCGGGCTACACGGACCAAAGTTTTCGCCGCATTTGCACGGCATACGGCATGGACTACGCCACCACGGAAATGGTGAGCGCCAAGGCCCTTTATTACAAAGACAAAAAGACCCGCCGCCTTATGGCCGTGGCACAAGACGAGGCGCCGGTGAGCCTGCAGCTTTTCGGCGACGAGGCGGATATTTTTCGCGCCGTTCTTAAAGATCTCGGCGATGAATTGAAAATCTACCGCAGCTTGGACATTAACATGGGCTGTCCCGCGCCGAAAATCGTGAAGACCGGGGCGGGAAGCGCCCTCTTAAAGACGCCGGATAAGGCCCGGGCCATTTTAGAGGCCTGCGTGGAAACCTCCCCCATCCCCGTTTCCGTAAAAATCCGAAAGGGTTTCGAGGAAGGGGGCGAGGAAGGAATGGACATCGCGAAAATCGCCGAAGCGGCCGGCGTAAGCGAAATCACCGTTCACGGAAGGAGCCGGGAAGCCTATTACAGCGGATCGGCGGACTGGGACTTTATTTCCCGCGTGGCCGAGGCCGTGGATGTGCCCGTCGTGGGAAACGGCGACATTCAGCGGGCGGAAGATGTGCTCAATCACATGGACGAATCCTTGGCCGGCGTGGCCATCGGCCGTGGCGCCGTGGGCCATCCCTTTCTCTTTCGGGAAATCCGCGCGACCCTTCGTGGCGAGGTCCCGGAAGCGCCGAGCCAAAAAGAAATCATCGCCGTGGCCAAGGAGCATTTGGCCATGAGCGTCGCGGAAAAAGGCGAGCATCTCGGCGTCATCGAAATGCGCAAGCACTTCATCGGCTACTTAAAAGGCTTCAGCGAAGCGAAAAGGCGCCGCAACGAAATCCTCTCCCTTTCCGAAAAAGACGCCATCGACGACTACCTGGATCGGTTGGCGGAAGAGGCCCGTTAATTGACAGACGGAGCATTTTTTTATATAATAGGGCGACTTGATTACATGGACCCGACGTCGGGTCCTTTCTTCATAAACGACGAGAAACGAAGTGGAGTGATACTATGGCAGGAAATGAAGTATTAATTACAGAAGAAGGCTTAGAGAAAATCGAAAGCGAGATCGAATACTTAAAAACCGTTCGCCGCAAGGAAGTGGCCGAGCGGATTAAAGTGGCCCTGGGCTACGGCGACCTCTCGGAAAACTCCGAGTACGACGAGGCGAAAAACGAACAGGCCCAAGTGGAAGAGCGCATCGCCAAATTGGAATACATGGCGCGAAACGCCAAAGTGGTGAAGGGCAACGACCTGAACGATCAAATCGTCAATGTAGGCAGCGCCGTCACCGTCGTAGACGAAGACACGCAGGAAGAAGACACCTACTACATCGTGGGCAGCGCCGAGGCCGATCCTCTGGAAGGAAAAATTTCCAACGAAAGCCCCATCGGTGCCGGTCTCATGGGCATGGGCATCGGCGATGTGGCCGATATCGACGTGCCCCAAGGCAAAGTCAGACTCAAGGTATTGAAGATTTCCATCGCATAAGAGTAGGAGGTAGACCATGGCGAAAGGCCAAAAGAGCAGTGAAGTAAGAGAACAGAAACTTAAGAAGGTCCAAAATTTAATCGACGAAGGCAACAATCCCTACATCGTCGAAAAATACGACGTGGACACCTACACCAAAGACATCGTCGACAACTTCGACGCCATGGAAGGCAAGACCGTCTCCGTTGCCGGCCGGATTATTTCCAAGCGCCGCCACGGAAAAATCGCCTTTTTAGACGTACAGGACACCTACGGCCAAATCCAAATTTTCGCCAAGAAAAATATTTTGGAAGATGCCTATGAAGTGGTAAAGGCCGCCGATGTCGGCGACTTTTTTGGCGTCAAGGGCAAGGTCATCAAGACCGAAGCCGGCGCCATTTCCGTGGAAGCGGAGGAAGTGGAAATCCTCTCCAAGAGCATTCAGGTGCTGCCGGAAAAATACCACGGTTTAAAGGACATGGACCTTCGCTACCGCCAACGCTACGTGGACCTCATCGTCAACCCCGACGTGAAAGAGGTCTTCTTCAAGCGCTCCGCCATTATTAAAGCCATTCGGGAATTTTTAGACGACAAGGGCTTCTTGGAAGTTGAAACCCCGATTTTAGGCAATGTGGCCGGCGGCGCCAACGCCCGTCCCTTCCTTACCCACCACAACGCCCTGGACATCGACCTGCAAATGCGCATCGCCAACGAGCTTTTCCTGAAGCGCCTCATCGTCGGCGGCTTCGACAAAGTTTACGAAATGGGCAAAATGTTCAGAAACGAAGGCATGGACACCCGTCACAATCCGGAATTTACCAATATCGAATTGTACCAAGCTTACGTGGACATGGACGAAATGATGCACATTACCGAGCACATGTTTGCCTATGCCGCTGAAAAAGTGCTGGGATCCGCCGTGATCAATTACCAAGGCACGGAAATCGACCTGACGCCGCCGTGGAACCGCGTGGCCATGGAAGATGCCGTAAAAGAATACGCCGGCGTGGACTTTTCCACCGTAAAAACCGACGAAGAAGCCCTGGCCATCGCCAAGGAAAAGGGCCTGGACGTTCAACCCTTCTGGACCCGCGGCCACGTCATCAGCGAGATGTTTGAAGAATTCTGCGAAGAAAAACTCATTCAGCCCACCTTCGTCACCGGCCATCCGGTGGAAGTCAGCCCCTTGGCCAAGCGGGATCCCAAGGACCCCCGCATTACCCGCCGCTTCGAAGCCTTCATTAACACCTGGGAATTTGCCAATGCCTTCAGCGAGTTAAACGACCCCATCGACCAACGGGCCCGTTTCGAAGAGCAAGTGGCGGATCAGGAAAAAGGCGACGACGAAGCCCACCCCATGGACTACGACTTCATCAACGCCATCGAAGTGGGTCTTCCCCCCACCGGCGGCTTGGGCATCGGCGTGGATCGCATGATCATGCTCTTGACCGACCAATCCAGCATTCGCGACGTTCTCTTCTTCCCCACCATGAAACCTTTGGGCGAAGGCGAAAGCGAATCCTGGGACGAAGACGAAGAATAAATTCAAGGCCTTGCAAGTGCAAGGTCTTTTTTGTAGGAAGAGGAGAGAAAAACCGTGAAAGACTGGTCCATGAAAGTGAGCTCCGTGCAAATCGACGCGTATAAAGCGAAAAAGGATCCATACGGCTACGCGGAGAGTTGGATTCACCGAGCGGCTCAGGAGGATCCCGACGTGATCCTTCTGCCGGAAAAGTGGAATCTGTTTTCCTCTCCCGAAGAGCACATGGAAGGGGCCGATCGAAACGGCGACAAGACGCGGAAGCTTCTCTCAGGCCTGGCGAAGGCGCACCGGGTAAACATCGTCGGCGGCAGCGTGGCGGAAGCGCGAGGCTCAAAGCTCTACAACACCTGCCACGTCTTCGACCGCAGTGGAGAAGAAGTCTTGGTCTACGACAAGGCCCATCTGTATCAGGCGGGCATCGAACAGGAATTTTACGCGGCGGGGGACGGGATCGGCCTCGTCACCCTCGACGGCATCGACTGCGGCGTGGCTATTTGCTACGACATGGATTTCCCCGAGTGGATTCGCTGCTACGCTTTAAATGGCGTGGACATTCTCTTTGCCGCCTTCGACTGGCCGCCCAAGTGGTTGGGGCACATGGAGCTTGTGATCCGAAGCCGCGCCATCGAAAACCAATGCTTTGTCGCCGCCGCAGGCCTGTTGAGGCACGACGAGAAAAACGGCGTAAAAAGCGGGGGAAGCGCCCTCGTAAGCCCGAAGGGCGATCTCATGGCCGCCGCAGGAAGCGAGGAGGGCATCGTCACCGCCGCCTTCGACAAGGGCCTTCTCGACGAAGCCAGAGCCTGGCAACACTTCTTAGAGGACCGGCGCCGGGATCTGTACCGGAAACACGGCCTGTAAGCTCCAAGAGAAATGAAACGCCTTCTTCCGAAAGGGAGAGGGCTTTTTTCGTGGCGAAGATAAAATTTTTATAAAAAAATAACAAAGTCGGGCAAGTTCAAATTGAAAAACAATACAATATCGTGTATTATTAAACAAGCGAACGTTTTTATAATCAAAAACCAGGGAGGATTATCATGGATTATTCGAAGAAATACAGTGAAAAATTGATTTCCGCTAAGGAGGCCGCCGCCAAGGTGAAATCCGGCGACCGCGTGGAACTCGGCTGGGCTGCAGGTGTCAGCCAAGCAGTAGACAAGGAACTTGCAAAACGCGTCGACGAACTTCAAGACGTATTAATCTACGGCGGCTTGGCCTTTGCCGCACCTGAAGTACTTAAAGTAGACCCGGAAGGCAAACATTTCGTTTGGAATTCCTGGCACGCAGGTGGCCCGGAAAGAAAAGCCATCAATGCCGGCGCCGGTGCATTCTACATTCCCCTGCGCTATTCCGAACTGCCGAAATATTACAGAGAAGAAGTCGAAATCGATGTCGCCATCGTGATGACGACGCCCATGGACAAACACGGCTACTTCAACTTCGGTTTAAACACGTCTCACCAAATGGCCATTTTGGAAAAAGCCAAAACCGTTATCGTTGAAGTCAACGAAGCATTCCCCTACTGCCCGGGTAAATGCGAATCGGAAATTCATATCGACAATGTGGACTACATCGTGGAAGCGGGCTCCCTTTCTCCCGTCGAACTTCCCGCATCGGGTTACGGCGATGTAGACAAGAAAGTCGCTGAATTTATCGTCGACGAAATTCCCAACGGCGCCACCCTTCAATTAGGTATCGGCGGCATGCCCAACGCTGTCGGCGCGTTAATCGCAGACAGTGACTTAAAAGACTTGGGCGTTCACTCTGAAATGTACGTGGATTCCTTCGTCGACATGGCGAAAAAAGGCAAAGTCAACGGTTCCAAGAAAACCATCGACAAATACCGTCAAGTCTACGCCTTCGCCGCAGGCAGCAAGGAATTATACGAATACCTGGACGAAAACCCGGAATGTATGGCAGCCCCTGTCGACTACACCAATAGTGCAGGTGTCGTAGCAGAAATCGACAACTTCATTTCCATTAACAACGCGCTGAACGTGGACCTGTGGGGCCAAGTATCCTCCGAATCCACCGGCCTTCGCCACATCTCCGGTGCCGGCGGTCAATTAGACTTCGCACTGGGCGCTTACCTGGCCAAGGGCGGCAAGAGCATTATCTGCTTAAGCTCCACCTTCACCAATAAGCAAGGCGAAACCGTCTCCCGGATTCTCCCCAACTTTGCGACCGGCTCCGCCATTACCGTGGCACGTCCCAACACCCACATGATCTGTACGGAATACGGCATCTTCAATGTCAAGGGCCGCAGCACCTGGGAAAGAGCCGAAGGCCTCATTAACTTAGCACACCCCGACTTCAGAGATGAACTCATTAAAAACGCTGAAGAAATGGGCATTTGGCGCAGAAGCAACAAACGATAAGAAAGAGCCGACTGCGGTCGGCTTTTTTTGTGAGGGAAAAACCATGTACGAAACGATTTACAAAGAAAAATTAAAAACCGCAAAAGAGGCGGCGGCCTTAATTAAAGACGGCGACGAAATCGAAATCGGCTTCGGCGCGAATTTCCCCGTGGAATTCGATGCGGCCTTGGCGGAGAGGGCCCATGAGCTGAATCACGTGGCCATACGAAACGGCGTCCTCGTGGATTCCTCTCGCCTCGTGGCCGTGGGCGGCCCCTTTTTGTGGCAAAGCTGGCACGGCACCGGCGATGTGCGCCGCGCCATGGACGGGGGCACGGCCAATCACATTCCCGTGCGCTATTCGGAAATCATTCGCTACGTCACGGAAAACAGGGACACGGACGCGCTGGTGATTTCCGTCTCTCCCATGGACAAGCACGGCTACTTTAATTTCGGCATCGACGGCAGCCACTTTTTCCGTCTGGCGGAAAAGGCGAAGACGGTGATCGTGGAGGTCAACGAAAAGCAGCCGCGGATCTTCGGCCGTAATGAGAGCGAACTGCACATCGATCAGGTGGATGTGATCATCGAGGCCGAGCCTCACATCATGGGCATCCTGCCCAATCGGCCCTACGGCGATTTGGACAGAAAAATTGCCGAAATCGTCGTGGAGCGCATGGAAGATGAAGCTACGGTGCAACTGGGCATCGGCGCCCTTCCCAATGCCATCGGCGATGTGATCGCAGACAGCAGCTTAAAGGACTTAGGCGTGCATACGGAAATGTATGTGGACAGCTTTATGAAAATGACTTTGGCGGGAAAAGTCACGGGCATGAAAAAAACATTGGACCGTGGTCGTCAAGTCAGTGCCTTTTTGGCGGGCACCGAGGCTCTTTACGACTTCGTCGACGAAAATCCCTCCATTATGGTGGGGCCGGTGGACTATGTCAACGGTGCCGCCACCATCGCCGCCCAGCACAAAATGACGAGCATTAATACGGCGATTCAGGTGAATCTGCGCGGGGAAGTGAGCTCGGAAAGCGTGGGCACGAGGCAAATTTCGGGCTCCGGCGGCCAATTCGATTTCGCCGTGGGCAGCTACCTGGCCCCGGGCGGCAAGGGATTTATTTGCCTGCGCTCGTCCCGCGTGGACAAAAACGGCGTGCGCCACTCAAACATCGTCCCCGATTTTGTCATGGGTACCGCCATTACCCTGCCGGCCCCGGTGACTCAGTACGTAGTCACGGAATACGGCATTTGCAATTTAAAGGGCAAGAGCCTTTATGAGCGGGCCAAGGCCTTAATCGCCATCGCCCATCCGGAATTTCGCGACGAACTCATCAAGGCCGCCATGGCTAAAGGCTTTTGGAAGCCGTGACTTGCAATTTCTCTTTGATTCGTCTATACTGATATCATTGTTGAACATTCTTATTAAGAGCGGTGGAGTGAATAGGCACTGTGAAACCCGGCAACCTTTTTTGGTGCTAAATCCTACAGACGCGACAGGTCTGAAAGATAAGAATGAAAGCCTGCCGCGTGCAGGCTTTTTTTATGGAATCAATGAGGAGGTAAAGATGAATAAATGGTTATTTTCCTCGGAATCGGTCACTGAAGGCCACCCGGACAAGGTGTGCGACCAAATTTCCGACGGAATTTTAGATGCGATTCTCGCAAAAGACAAAAACGCCCGCGTGGCTTGCGAAAGCTTGGTATCCACGGGCATGGTGGTGATCACCGGTGAAATTTCCACCAATGCCTATGTGGACTTCACCAATGTGGTTCGCCAAACCTTAACGGACATCGGCTACGTTCACGGCGTGCAAAACGGCTTCGAAGCCGAATCCGTGGCGGTGATTTCCGCCATTAAGGAACAATCTCCGGACATCGCCATGGGCGTGGACCGCTTTAAAGAAGCGGGCACCGACGAACTGGACGCCTTCGGTGCCGGGGATCAGGGGATTATGTTCGGCTACGCCTGCAGAGAAACGGAAGAGCTCATGCCCCTGCCCATTTCTCTCGCCCACAAAATGGCCAAGAAACTTTCCGACGTGCGCAAGGAAGGCACCTTGACCTACCTGCGTCCCGACGGCAAGACCCAAGTCACCGTGGAATACCACGACGGCAAACCGGTGCGCCTGGAAAACATTGTGGTCAGCACCCAACATGATCCGGAGGTGGATCTGGATACCATTCGAAAAGACATCGAAAAATACGTCATCGACCCCGTGGTCGCCGACAAGTGGATGGACGACGACACGAAGATCTACATCAATCCCACGGGCCGCTTCGTGGAAGGGGGACCGGTGGCCGATGCGGGCCTCACGGGCCGCAAGATCATCGTGGATACCTACGGCGGCTACGCCCGTCACGGCGGCGGTTGCTTCAGCGGCAAAGACCCGACAAAAGTCGACCGCTCCGCCGCTTACGCCGCCCGCTACGTGGCGAAAAACCTCGTGGCCGCAGGCGTTTGCGACAAATGCGAAATCGGCTTGAGCTACGCCATCGGCATCGCCAAGCCTCTGTCCGTCTACGTGGAAAGCTACGGCACCTCGGATCTTTCCGATAACGAAATCGAAGCGCTGGTTCACGACGTATTCGACCTGCGTCCTGCAGCGATCATTCGCGATTTGGATCTTCTGCGCCCCATTTACAAAGACGTCGCCGCCTATGGCCACTTCGGCCGCGAAGATGTCACGGCACCATGGGAAGAAACGAACAAGGTGGAAGCCATTCGCGAGGCATTAAAAAACAGAAAGTAGGGACTTTGTGATCATCGAAGGCGTTTTGGATCATATTATTTTTCGAAACGAGGGCAATGGCTACACCGTCGCCAAATTTATTACGGCGGATACGGACATCGTCATCGTGGGCACGTCCATGGCCTTCCATGAAAAAGAACATTTGCGTCTGGAAGGCGAGCTGATTTACCACCCGAAGTACGGGGAGCAGTTCGCCTTTGATCGGGCGGAAAAAATAAGGCCGCGAGGAAAGGAAGCCATTACCGCTTACCTTTCCGGCGGCCTTATTCCCCATGTGGGAAAGGTGACGGCGAAGCGAATCGTGGCCACCTTTGGCGAGGACACCCTTCAGGTCATCGAAGAAAATCCCGAGCGGTTGAAAGAGGTGGAAGGAATCGGCAAGAAAAAGCTTGCCGTGATTTTGGAAGCCTTAAAAGAGCAGAAGGACATGCGGGATTTCTTTCTGGACGCGGCGGCCTTCGACCTCACCAACAAAGAAGCCATGGCCATTTACAAAGTCTTCGGAAAAGACGCCCCGGCCGTGATCGAAAAAGATCCCTACGCCTTGGCGGGGAAGGTGCGGGGCTTCGGCTTTTTAAAGGCCGACGGCATTGCGAGAAAAATCGGCATGGCGGAAGACGACCCGAAGCGCATCGTCGCCTGTATGAAATACGTCCTGACCAACGGGGTCTTGGACGGCAACTGCTACCTGCCCAAGGACCTGTTAATGGAAGAGGCGGCTCGGGTTTTAACGATGGACGTGGCCTTTGTGGAAGAATTTCTTCAAATCCTCGCCGTGGATCCGGACATCTACCTGGCCCAGCGCGGCGGCGTGGTGAAAATCTACTTCCTCAATTACTTCCGCGCCGAGCAACTGGTGGCGCGGGAAATTAAAAAGCGGGGCAAAGTGGATCTGGCCGAGCACATGGCGGAGGACATGGTCAATGCCGTGTGCGAAAAGCTGGACATGACCTTGGCGGAAAAACAAAAAGAAGCCCTCATGCGGGCGGTGGATTCCCACCTCCTCGTCATTACCGGCGGGCCCGGCACGGGAAAGACCACCACCCTTCGGGCCATCGTCGATGCCATGGATCGTCTGAATCTTTCCATCGCCTTGGCGGCGCCGACGGGCCGCGCTGCGAAGCGCATGGAAGAGGCCACGGGTAGAGGCGCCTCTACCATTCACCGCCTCCTAAAATACGACTACATTGACGAAGAGGGCACAAACTCCATCGTCTCCGGCGACGACATCGACGCCGACGTGTTGATTATCGACGAGGCCAGCATGATCGATCTGCTTTTGATGCGGGACGTGCTCACGTCGTTAAAGGAAAAGACCCGCCTGATTCTCGTCGGCGACGTGGATCAGCTGCCTCCTGTGGGGGCGGGCAATGTGCTGAAGGATATTTTGGATTCCGGGGAAGTGCCTTCCGTGCAATTGGACGAAGTGTTTCGCCAGGCGGAAACCTCCTACATCGTAAAAAATGCCCACCGCATCAACCGCGGCAAGTTGCCTCAGGTTAACGAAAAGGGCACGGATTTCTTTTTCATAGAAGAGAGCGATCCCAACAAAGCCCTGCAACTTATTTGTGATCTGGTGAAAAACCGCCTTCCCGCCTACTACGGCGTGGATCCCATGGAAGACATTCAGGTCTTGGCTCCCATGAAGAAAGGGATCTGCGGCATCGAGCATTTAAACGAAGCCTTGCAAAAGACCTTGAATCCCGGAAAGAAGGGCCTCGCGAGCCGCGGCTTCACCTACTGCGTCGGCGACAAGGTGATGCAGACGAAAAACAATTACCAAATGCCCTGGAAGTCGCAAAACAAAGTCTTCGACAATGAGGGCGAGGGCGTCTTTAACGGCGATTTGGGTCGGGTCACGGCGGTGGATCCGGACGGCGCCTGGCTCAAGGTCCTCTACGACGACAGGCTATGCACCTACACGAGCGAATACCTGCCGGAGCTCATGCCCGCCTACGCCAGCACCGTGCACAAGTCTCAGGGATCGGAATTTCCCGTGGTGGTCATGCCCATTTTAAACGGCCCGCCCATGCTCTATACGCGAAACCTCCTCTACACCGGCGTGACCCGGGCCAGGAAGCTCGTGGTCATCGTCGGGAGCTTTCAGGCACTGGAGCGCATGGTGCAAAACAATCGCATTCGCTGGCGCTACTCCGATCTGGACAGTATTTTAAAGGAGAAGAGAGAATGGTAGGGGGACTTTTCGCATCCGGCGACTGCTGTATGTGCAAAAAAGAGGCGGCGGCCGAATTTCACCTGTGCGAAAGCTGTTTGGACACCCTTTCCTTTATGGGAGAAGAAATTTACAGCGAAAAGACCTTTCCCGTCTACGCCCTGCTCCGGGAAAACCGGTCGGCGTCCTTTATGATCGAGGGATTGAAGTTTCGGGAAGAGCGCTTTTGGGCGGAGGTCTTCGGCGAGATAGCGGCGGATTTTTTGCGCCACGAGAGTCTCGGCCCCTTCGATGCTGTCGTCTGCGTGCCCACTTCGGCGAAGAAGCGGCGGATTCGGGGCTACAATCCACCGGGGCTCATCGCCGGGGAGATGGCGGAGCGGATGCAGCTTCCCTTTTACGAGGCCCTTTATCTTACGAAAAAAGTGAAGGATCAAATCGGCCTTGGCGTGGGGGCCCGCGCCCTCAATGTGCGAGGCGCCTTCGCCGCGAGAAATGTAGCCGAGAAGCACATCCTCCTGCTGGACGATACCTACACCACCGGCGCCACCATGAAGGCCGCGGAAATTGCCTGCATGGACGCCGGAGCGGCCTCCGTCACCGGCATCGTGTGCATGAAGGCCCGGGACGTAAATTACGAATAAAAAGAAAAAGCGATCGCTCAAGATAGAGTGATCGCTTTTTTGCGCAAGGGATTAAATATGAATGTCGCCTCGGTAAAACATGACGGCATGTCCGGATAAATTCACGTGGCCCGGCGCCACATGGGTGTCCAAAATGCCGCCGCGGCGACTGGCTTGGTAGGCCAGGATGTCGGGCTTATTCAACTTCTGTGCCCAGTAGACGGAAATGTGGCAGTGACCGGAGCCGCAAACGGGATCTTCGTCCACGCCCAGCTTCGGCGCGAAGGAGCGGGAGAAGCAGTCGTATTCCCCGTCGCCCGCCTTTGTCAGGTGGAGCATGGTGCCGTCCAAGGCCCTGATCTTTAAAATATCCGGTTCGTATCCCGTTAAGTCGAAGTCATCTTCCATGACCAAAAGCAGATCCCGGCCCATATAGGCTTCCTTCGGGCGCGCGCCCACGGCCTCGACCATCTCGTCGGTGACGGAGATTTTTTCCAACTCAAAAGCCGGCAGATCCACATTGTAAATGTCACCTTTCCGCGTGACGGGCAAGGTGCCGGATTTTGTTTCGAAGTAGATCGTGTCCTCTTCCCGCTCTAAAATCAAAAACACGATGTAGGCGGCGGCAAAGGTGGCGTGGCCGCAAAAATCCACTTCCTCCTCCGGGGTAAAGGAGCGGAGAATGTACCTGTCCCGGTCTTTAACGATAAAGGCCGTCTCCGATAAATTATTTTCGTTGGCGATGGCAAGCATTAGCTCATCGGTTAAGAGGCGATCGGGCAGGCAAACCGCGGCGGGATTGCCTTTAAACACTTTTTCCGTAAAGGTATCGACGATAAATTGCTTCATAATAACTCCTATAAACTGATCAGAGCACTTGTGTGTGCGATGAGACGAGGCCCGAGAGCAGGGTTTCTTCCCGAGGCCATTGGGCGCCATTCGTGTGTAAAATGTAGAGACTTGCCTGAACGGAACTTCCGAAAAGCAGGATCAAGCCGAAGAGATAGAGCCACACCAAAAAAATAATCATCCCGGCCAAAGAGCCGTAGGTGTTGGAATAATTGGAAAAATTCGCCACGTAATAGCTGAACACCGCGTTTGAGAGCAAAATGCCCACGGTGGAAAACAAAGCGGCGGCCAAATGAATGGTGGCCTTCGGCTTCGTGCCTTCGGGCCATTTCGGCGAATAGCGGTAGAGGCAGTAGAAACTTAAAAACATATAGGCCAGGGGCACGATGGTGGTGGTGCGCCGAATAAGCTTGTAGGCCTTCGGCGGCATTTGCAGATACTGGAATAAAAAGTGCATGACATTCGAGCCGATGACTTGGGTCACGAAAAGCAAAATCACCAGGGCGAAAAGGGCGATGGTGGTAATAAAAGACAGGGTCGTGAGAGCCAAAATACCTCGGTCTTCCGTAATGGGCAGGCCGTCGTTGATGCTTTTAATGAGCTGCTTAATCCCCTTGCTCGCCACGTAAATGGTGCCGATTAAGGAAATCGACAAGAGCGCCGAAGACGAGTTCAGTTGCAGGTCTTTAAAAAAACTCGCGGCGATGGTTTGTATCTCCGGAGGCAGACTGTCTATAATCTTCGTCACCTTGGAAAGATAGCTGCGGTTCACCGCGTTTAGAATATTTAATAATGCGATAAAAAAGGGGAAGATGGCCAAGACAAAAAAATAGGACAGGCTCGCCGCCTTTTGTATCAAATCGTTTTTCAATATGTGATAGAAAAGGATATCGAAAAAAGCGAAAGGCTTTTTTGTAACGAAACCTTTGAGTTTCCTTTTCAATTTATTCATAGAATCCTTCTTCCCTCCTAAGGCGATTATAACATATATATGATAGAATAGACCCATCATGGAGGAGGATTTATGCAATACAACATTTTGGTTTGCGACGACGAAAAGGACATCGTCTCTGCAATAAAAATTTACTTAGAAGCGGAAGGCTACAAGGTTTTTCCGGCCTACGACGGCCTCGAAGCCCTGGAAGTCATGAAAGAAGAAGACATCCATTTGGTCTTAATGGATTTAATGATGCCCAATATGGACGGCATGTCCGCCATTTTAAAAATCCGCGAAACCAGCAACATCCCTATTATTATCTTAAGCGCAAAAAGTGAAATTACCGATAAAATCATCGGCCTGAACATGGGCGCCGACGATTACATTATCAAGCCCTTTAATGCCGTGGAACTCATCGCCCGCGTCAATTCCGGCATTCGCCGCTACACCTCCTTAGGCGCGGCGGAAATCGACGACGGCAATTACACCGTGGGCCGCATCAGTTTAAACGACAATGCCAAGGAAGTGCGGGTCGACGGGGAAGTGGCCAATTTAACGCCCCACGAATACAAGATCCTGCGCCTGCTTATGAAAAACAAGGGGCGGGTCTTTTCCAGCGACGAAATCTACGAAATCGTGTGGGAAGAAGCTGCCCACGACGTGAAAAAAGTCATTTCCGTGCATATTTCCCATTTGCGGGACAAGGTGGAAATCAATCCGAGAAAGCCCGATTACATTAAGTCCGTCTACGGCATGGGCTACAAGTTTGAGGATGTGGACTGATGCCCGAAGGCGGCAAGGGGCTTCTCCGAAGAATTAAATCCCGCGCCTACACCTACGCGCGGACCAATTATCTGGAAATCATTTGGGTGGATCTGTGGTTCGTCATGGGGTGCATGAATCTTTTCGCATCCTTTTTCGGCGGCTTGGCCTACGATCCCTCCCGCTCCGCCTTCTACGGCCTCGCGACCCTCGTGCTCCTCTTGGCCTTTTGGGGCGTGAAGCTCTTTATGCGAGCCACGACGCGCACCTGGCTTACGGTCAATCTGGTGCGGGAAATAAAAAAAGAAGCCATCTATGGCTTCTTCTGCTTCGTGAACATTATTTTAATCCTGTATTTTTTCATGGTGCTTACGGGCTTTCCCGTGCTCTACGGCATTTTGATTATGCCCGTGTTGCGGCTCATGCTTATGGGGGAAGATGAGGTCATTCAAAACCGCATTCTCCGCGCCGCCATCGCCGAGACCCAAAGCTATGTGGACATTACGGTGTTTTCGCCCATGATGAAGGAATCAACCTACGAGGCCTTAATGGATCTGACCCGAATCAAAGACAGCATGTATCAGGCGGCCCAGGCCCAGGTGAAGTCCCAGAAAATGAAGACGGAGCTCATCACAAATATCAGCCACGATCTAAAGACGCCCCTAACGAGCATCATTAACTACGCCGATATTTTAAGCAAAAAAGACGTCATGGACGACGAGGCGAAAAACTACATCCACATCTTGGGGCGCAATTCCGAGCGGCTCAAGAGCATGATCATCAATCTGATTGAAGCCTCAAAGACAGGCAGCGGCAATGTTACCTTGGAGCCGGTGATTATCGACTTCAACGAATTAATCGGCCAGATCTACGGCGACGTCGCCGCCGATTACGAATCGAGAAATTTAAACTTCGCCTACACTTCCGACGTGGAAGACATTCCCATTTACACCGACGGCAATGTCTTAAGTCGGGTCGTACAAAACCTCTTCACCAATTGCTACAAATACGCAAAAGAAGGCACCACCGTCACCGCCAACACTTCGGTGGTGGGGGAAAAGATCTACTTCAATATGAAGAATCGGTCGAAAAACAAGATCAACCAGTCCACCGCCGAGCTGTCCAGTCAATTTATTCGCGGGGACAAGAGCCGCACCACGGAAGGCAGCGGCCTGGGTCTTTATATTGCAAAAAACTTGGTGGAGATTTTGGGCGGCGAATTTCGCATGATTATCGACGGAGACTACTTCCAGGTCTTTATCGAGCTGCCGAAAGAAATTGAATCCAAAAATTAAAAACCGGACAGAGCGTCCGGTTTCTTTATTATGGGGAGTGTATCGGATTAAATATCGAAGTCGATGCGGCCGAAATTGCCGTCGCGCCGTTTGTAAAGCAGGGCCGGTTCGCTGTCTTCGGCATCTAAGAAGACGAAGAAATTGTGGTTCAAGAGTTCCATTTGAAGCATGGCTTCTTCTTCGTGCATGGGCAGAAGCTTGAAGTGCTTTCTCTTGGAAATAATCTTGCCCTGTTCGTCTTCTTCCGATTCAGGCATGGCCTGTTCGAAGTTTTCGAAGCGAATGGTATCGGCATTTTGATTGCGCCGTTTCAGGCGGGTCTTGTACTTGCGCACTTGCCGCTCCAGAGCGTCCACGGCCAAATCAATGGAGGCGTACATGTCTTGTGTCGTCTCTTCTGCGCGGACGATGCTGGAGGGTAAGAACACCGTGATCTCGGTGGTGTGATCACCCTTGGTGGCGGAAAACGTGGCTTTCGCTTTCACCTCTTCGGCAAAGTACTTGTCCAATTTCGACAACTTCTTTTCCGCTTGCTTCTTCAAAGCCGGCGTTACTTCAATGTTCTTTCCGTAAAATTCAATACGCATAGTCATGTCTCCTCTCACTACTTTTTATTATGATACCCCGATTCGGGCGATTGAAACGGGGCGTCCCTTGCAGTTTTTTTTCAGTTTGCTATACTTTTTCTAGAAGTGAAAAAGGAGAATAGAATTTGAACATTCCGTCGAATAAAAAATTTCTGCCCCACGTGGGCATGCGCACCTTTAAGACGGCATTGGCCGTGGTTATCGGATTGTTTTTATCGAATATACTGGGGCTTCACACCCCACTGTTTGTGGCCATCGCCGCCATGACCACCATGCAGCCCTCGGTTCACGAAACCCACAAAGCCGTGAGGCTTCGAATGTTTACCTGCGTCATGGGCGTGGTTTTAGGCTATGTTTTGGCCCTGATTACCGATAATATCTACATTCGCCCCTTTATCGCCGGCTTCGGCATCGTGATTATTATCCTGACGCTGTTGAAGTTTAAGATGAACCGCTTCATTAATCTCACGAATATTATTTTCGTGGCCAGCTTTTCATCGGATCAATCCCAATTAATCTACGGCGTCAACCGCCTGATCGGGACCTTTCTCGGTATTTTCGTCTCCCTACTCATCAACTATTTTATCGCCCGGCCCACGCCGAAGAAAAGCTTTGAAAACCTGCTGGAGCATACCTACGAAGATATTTTCCGCCTCTCCGAGGAAATTATTCTCGCCGACGAAAAGCCGCAGCTGGACGCCCTGGAAAAAGAATTGATTAAGACCCAGGAATCCTTTGAACTCATAAAAAAGGAAATTACCGAGCCCTTTGCTCGGGAGCTGGACCTTTACGGCGTGGAGAACCTCCTGGATCTGTTCAGCGAATGCTTTGTTTCTTTGCGGGTTTTGTCTCAAATGAACATTATGGAAAGTAAATTAACCATGGAAAATAAATTGATTATTCAAGAACTGTTCCACTACACGGAACTGTTTGAGGGCATGGACGAAGTGATTCCCGATCCCATCGTAAACTTTCACGTGCACGTGGTGTTGGAAAAACTTCAGGCCACAAAAGCCCTCTACGACGAAGGAGTGACCCATGTCTAACAAACAGCTTTGGCTGAAAACCCTGGATGATATCGTGGCCATCGTGGATTCCACGCGCCACAGCATCCCCATGGACGACTTATTTAAAGACGAAGAAATGTACACGCCCATGCGCAGCGTCATATCCCATTTCGATTTGGCCGCCTGGCTCATGTTCGATACGGAGGAAAATCGCCCCACCACGAGCCAATTGGTGGGCCAGTTGTGGCGTCACATTCACAAAATGCGGGGCGTGGAGCCCTATTTGGAACGCATTTTCGATTCCTATCTCTCCCTTTACCGCGTCAATTACAAGAGCGAGGGGGGCATTTACGTGCAAAGCATTTTATTTCCCGAGCCCGCCGTCATCATCGAGGCCACGGAAGGGGCGAAGGAGCTGAACGAGGGGGAGATCTTCTTAGGCCGCATCGTGGATTCCTCCGTGGGCCATTTCCTCTTCAACAAGGCGAATGTCGTGCCGGAGAATCTGCGGAAAGATTTTTCCGAGCAGGTGGAGGAGCTGAAAAAGCGCCAGCCCATGATTCGCGAGAACACGAAAGTGTATCAGGAAACCTTAAAGAACGGCAATCCCGAGATTCTCTTTCTCTTTGCCCTGGCCTACGTTCAGGCGCAGGAGCGCGAGGTCCCTTATCCCTTTGACGAGGACGATGAACTCTTGGATGTGGACGACGGCATTCTCGCCTTGGCCCAGGAGTTTTCAGAGGACGAAGATGCGGTAATCGCGGACATGTACCTTCTCGAGCACATGGACTCGGCGGCGCTCATGGCCGAGGGCGTGAATCTCGAGGACAATCGCTTCATCCACTACGACGAACTGATGATCGCCGCATCAAACGACGGGGATTTTATCGACGACGCCCAATTGCTCCGCATCTACGAGCTGCTCCGCCGCTGGTGCGTGGAGCAAAAAAACGACGCCGGACGAAAATCTCTGGAGCCTGCGGACAAAAAAATTCTGGATTATAAAAGGCGCCTTGCCCGCTCCGTGCGGGGGATGTATCGCATCAACAGCCTGGTCAAAGCCCGTGGGGAAATGAACCGTTCCTCCAATTGGATCGATCAGTTCGATCGCTACTTGGAAACCGTGCTGGATCAGGACCTTGTGGTTACGAAAAGCGGCGCCATCAATCAAAAGAGCCTGGCCCTGGTGCGAAAGAATGTGCCGATTTTCCTCCAGACGAGCAAGGCCAATCGGGAAAGCAGTTTTCCGGAGCTGGTCTTTTTCAGAAAATTCGCCCTTTTAAAGAGCATGATCTTTGAAGAAGACGGCCTGCTTCTTCCTACGATCCGCCTGGAACAGTACATGCAAATGGACGACGAAGACAAGGTGGTGCTCTGGGTAAGCACGCTCTTAAACGAAAAATTTCGAGGCACCGACACCTACTTCCGCCAATGGCCCATACAGGAAGTCTTCGCCGAGAGCTTAAAACCCGGCGCCGGCGCGGGCCTTTTAATCGAAGCGCCCGAGGATAAAGAGGCCATGATTCGCCTGCGTATCCTTCAGCTGGGGCGGGATTTGGATCTCTACGATATGGCCGTGGATCCCGGCGGCGATGTGTTTTTCATTCCCACGGATTTCGGCGCGGCGGCCTTTAGCTACATGGGCATTTTGGAAAAAGACAATGTGATTGCGCCCTTCGAATGATAAGAGCTATCTAATTTAGATTTTCGAGGCCTTAGGCTGTGGTAAAATAATAGAGGAGGCGAGCGGATCATGAGACGAAAAGCCCTTTGCGCGGCCTGTTTACTCCTCGCCTTTCTTTTGGCAGGGGCAAAGCCCTATGCCTTGGAGGAGCGGTTTTTTCGCGACATTCAATCGAAAAAACCGGCGGTGGAAACGCCCGCTGATGTGCCGGAGCTTTTAACCTTTCGCCCGTCGAAGGGCGCGGCGGAGGTGTATTACACCTATCCCATAAAAAAAATAAACGGTGCCTGGGCTATGGCCTATAAGGATCTCGTCCACCTGGTGGGCAAGGACCGCATAAGTTACCTGCCCGAGGACAAGATCATTACCCTCAATCAAATCAATCGCGTCTACATGGCCGTGGACAAGAGGGCGGTGATTCGCCAATCGGGCCGAGCGGAGGCGGAAGCCTATCCCACATTTGAAGGGGACGTACTCTATGTGCCTCTGGTCTTTTCGCTGAAAGAAATGGGCTACACGGTGAATATCTCGGGCGACGAAACCCGCATGCTCATCGTGCCGCCGAGGGAAAAGAGCAAGGTGGTGCCCGATCGCGCCGTGAAAGTGGGAAGCATTTCTCCCTACCGCGACGGCACCATGGCAACGGAGATTTTCGACACGAACGGCACCCGCCTCATTGGCTGGGGCGAAAAAGTGCCCGGCGGCTTGGGCAGTTTTTTTTACATCGACGAAAAGCAGTCCGTTCGCTACACCGGCAATTTGGCCTTGGAAGCCCCCGCGGATTACGACGAGGAGGCGAAGGCGGTTCTCGCCGTAGACGGGCGTCGGATCGTGATTTATTCCTTTGACAAAGGGAGCCGCAGGATTTACCCCGTGCCCTACGCCATGGAAGGGGCGAAAAATTTCCGCTACGATCGCGGTCGCGTGTACTTTCAAAGGCTCGGCGGCATTTACGCCTACGAGCCGAAATCGAAAGTGCTGAAGCGGGTGGTGGACAGAGAAGCGGAAGCATTCGAGGCGCGAAACGGCCGCGTCATCTACCGACTCGACGGAGAGCTCTATTTACATGAAGAAGACCGGGAAGACATCCCCCTGGATTCGCGGGCCGAAGAAGCCAAGTTGAGCACATCTTCCGTCCTCTTAAACGACGAGGACCTGGGACTTGTGACGGTCCTCGATGCAGATACCCGCGACGTCAAGGCGTCCATGGCCTACGACAAGAGCAAGCGCTGCAGCGTGAAGCTTATGGGCGATCGCTACCTGGCGCTGGGTCAGGGGAACGCAGTCGAGTTAAGGGATTTAGATTCCGACATGGCCTATTTTCTGGACATGGTAAATATAGAAGATACATTGAAAGGCCGGCGGGTTCTGTGGCTATACAACGGCAATGTGCTGAAAGGCTATGTCTACGGCGACGGCGTGAAGATAGCACAGACCATTACGGTGCATCCTTAAGGAGGAGTTATGAACAGAGAAGAAATGGAAAGACAACGGCGACGCAGAAAAGCGCGCATAAAAAAGAAAAAACGCCAAGCGCGCATTCGCGGCGTGGTCCTTTTAATCGTCATCGTCGTCCTCTTCGCCGGCGCCTTTCATAAATTAAAGAGCCTGGCCGGAAAGGGCGCATCCGGCGTAGGCGGCAATCAAATCGAATGGTTTGTCCTGAAAAATATGGACGCGCTGAATCCGAAGCGGGCCTATACGCCTCAAGAAATCGGCAACCTAACCAACAACATCATTAATGACCGCATTGAAATTCGCCTGGCCAAGGGCGAAAACCACATTACCCGCGCCTCCGACTACGCCTACGACGCCGGCGAAATCTCCGACATCATTCAAGGCAAGCGGGAGTACACGGGAAAGAAGAAAATCGCCTTTTTAACCTTTGACGACGGGCCGAATCACAAAATTACGCCTCAAATCCTGGATACCTTGAAGGAAAAAGAAGCCCACGCCACCTTTTTTGTCATAGGAAAAAGCGTCGGCGAAAAGAATCGGGACGTGCTCCTTCGGGAACTTTCCGACGGCCACGCCATCGCCCTTCACTCCTACAGCCACGACTACCACAAGCTCTATCCGGGACGGGTAGCCAGTGCGGCCGCCGTGGAAGAGGAGGCGAAAAAGACCCAAGGCGCCCTTCAAGACATTCTCGGCAAAAACTTCCATTCCGGCGTGTGGCGCTACCCGGGCGGGCACATGAGCTGGCAAGGCCTCGAGGCAGCCGACAGCAAGTTAAAGGATTTGGGAATTTCCTGGATCGACTGGAACGCCCTCACCGGCGATGCGGAACCGGCGAGCCGCCGCCCCACGACGGCGCCGGGTCTGGTGGAATTTTTAAAGAAATCCATGCCGAAAAACGACGACGCCTCGGTAATCGTGATCTTAATGCACGACGCGGAAACCAAACAGCTTAGCGCCGACGCCTTGCCTCACGTCATCGACGCCCTTCGCGACGACGGCTACAGCTTCGGCATTTTGAAGTAGGGAATTATGCAACACACATCCCTGCTCTTAATGCTCATTACCATAGGGACCAAATGTTTTGGATTGGCTAGGGAAAAAGCCCTAGCCCATTTTTTTGGTACATCGGATGTGGCGAATATTTTTCTTATCGCCTTTACCCTGCCCATGGTTCTCTCCAATCTCTTTGCCGGCTCCATCTCCGGCGGCTTTATTCCCGTCTATACGGAAATGGCCCACAAAGGCGGAGACGACGAGGCGGATCGTTTTACCACCACCTTGGCCTTCGCCGTGGCCGCCATCGCCCTGGTGTTGAGCATTCTCGCCATTATCTTTGCGCCGACGTTGGTGCACCTCATGGCGCCGGGCTTTCACGGAGCCACCTTCGAAAAAACCGTCGCCATGAGCCGCGTGACGGCGTTGAGCATGACGGTGACGGCCGTCTTTTCAATATTCAAAGCCTATTTGCAAATTCACGAACACTTTATCGTGTCCATGTTCCACTCCGTGGTCATGAACTCCATTTTAATCGTCGCCATGTTTTTAGGCCGCGCCGGCGACTTGCGCATTCTGGCCCTGGGCATTTTCTTTGCCTTTTCTTTCCAATACGTGATCTTTCTCCCTTATTTGAAAAAGAGCGGCTTTCACTTGCGACGAGGCTATCACCTAAAGGGGGAGGCCATGAAGAAAATGTGGCTTTTGATTCTGCCCATATTGATCTCCACTTCGGTTTTGGAACTGAACAACATCGTGAGCAAGGCCCTGGCCTCCACCATCGCTCCCACCGGCGTGGCGGTGATTAATTACGCCACGAAAATTCAGGGCTTCGTCACGGGCATCGTGGTGACGAGCATCGTCACCGTCACCTATCCCCGCATGGCGAAGCTCGTGGAAGATGAAAGCAGCGAGGAACTGTCCCGGGTGATGCGGGAGAGCCTCTCACTCATGGCGGCCTTCGTCCTGCCCGCCACCGTGGGCGTCGTGTGCTTTCACAAGGAAATCGTGCGGCTCTTGTTTTTAAGCGGCGCATTTTCCGCGGAAGACGTGCGCGCCACGGGGGAAGTGCTATTGTTTTACGCACTGGGGCTTTTCGCCATCGGCATACGTGAAATCGGCGTCCGAATCTTTTACAGCCGAAAAGACGCCGCCGTGCCCTTAATCAACGCCGCCTACATGGTAGCGGTGAACGTGGCCCTGAGCTTTATCCTCGGGAAACTCGTGGGCCTTAGAGGCCTGGCCATGGGCACCTCCGCCTCCCTTTGGGTGGGGGCCGTGGGTATGTTGATCCACTTAAAGCGCACCGCCATGGGCTTAAAGCTCACCCGCGGCGGGAAAAATCTCGGTAAAATCGCCCTGGCTTCGGCCCTTATGGGTCTATTCGCCAAGGTGGCGGAGAAAATCCTTATGGGCTTTCTTTCGCCCAATGTGGCCCTGATCGGCGCCATCGTCGTGGCGGGGGTGAGCTACCTCCTTTTGGCCTTCGTGATGAAATTTGATGAAATCGAACAAATAAAAAAATTGCTTTATGCCAAGAGAAATAAGGTATAAACTAGAGCGAGACTATAAATTAATTAAATAATATAGAGAAGGGAAGAGCATGAAGAGAGAACAATTGGTAGAATTTTTACACAAACAAGCCATCGACGCCACCTTGTTGAAGGAGGTGGAAGAATTCGTCCGTGAACACGAAGTGGATCCCGCCGTGGCGGACCGCGTGCCTGTATCCATTTACCGCTACTACGGAAAAAGCATTTGGGAAAAAGCCATTTACGCCATTTTATCCGGCTACCATATTTTGCTTTCGGGCCCGAAGGCCACGGGGAAAAACGTCTTTTCCGAAAACCTGGCCCAGCTTTTTAATCGCCCCATGTGGAACATGTCCTTAAACGTCAATGTGGACAGCGCCTCCTTAATCGGTGTGGACACCTTCCGAAACGGGGAAGTGGTATTGAAAAAAGGCCCCGTCACCTTGGCGGCGGAAAAGGGCGGCTTCGCTATTTTCGACGAAATCAATATGGCGAAAAACGAATCCCTCTCCGTGGTGCACTCGGCCCTGGACTTTCGCCGCATGATCGACGTGCCCGGCTACGACCGCATTCCTCTCGACGATGCCACTCGCTTTATCGGCACCATGAACTACGGCTACATGGGCACCCGGGAATTAAACGAGGCCTTGATCAGCCGCTTTATGGTCATCGACATGCCCATTCTCGAAGGGGAGGGCCTGAAGCAGATTTTGCGCGAAGAAACCAATTTAAACGAAGAAGGCATGCTGCTCTTCGCCCGCCTCTTTACGGATCTTCAAAACAAGAGTTTGGAAGGGGAAATTTCCTCGAAGGCCGTGGACATGCGGGGCCTTTTCGGCGCCCTAAATATGATCGAGCGGGGCCTGGATGTGAAAGATGCCCTGAACATGGGCATCGTCAATAAATCCTTTGACCGCTTCGAAAAAGAAGTGGTGGACGATGTCATCGACACCCTATTTGCAAAAGGCGTGACGAAAGGTGAATTGTTCCGATGACCTGGACGGACAAGCGCCGGCAAAATGTGTACTGGACCGTGGGCGGCAATTACCAGCGCCGCTACCAGGGCGAGGGCGACGGCTTCGATGCGGCGGAATCGGGAATGATCGATCGGGCCTTTCCGAAAAATCGCCTGGCGAACTTCCTGGCCAAGAACACGGAAAATGTGTCAAACGGCAAGGACATGAACGCCGTGGCGCGGATCCTGGCCTTGCAATACACGAAGGCCGACCTCTATGCGGAGCGCCCGGGAATCAAGGCCATGGCCAAAGACGCCTACAAGGCTCGCTACCGAGCACTGGATTTTTTAAACAAACGGGACATGGCCCAAGAAATCGAAATGCAATACGCCGCCTACCGCATGGGCAAGCCCATGAGCGCGGGCACTTTTTTAGAGCCCTTAATGCGAAAATTAATCGCCGGGGATAAAATAAAAAACGAAGGCGAGTTCTACGATTACCTGGCGCGGCTGTGGCGGGAGCATTTCCACGTGAACCCCACCTTGACCTTTGAAGTGGAAAAAAAGATCGAAGACAAAGAAACGCCGCCTCCGCCGGATCAGCCGGAGCCGAAGAAAAAGCGCCGCCAAATCGTGGAGACCAAAGCGGAAAAAATCGAAGACAAGGACACGGAGATCATCGAGTCGGCGGAATTTTCCGGCGTCATTCGAGATACGTCGAAAGTCGTGGAATCCGACGCGTCCATTACGCGGACCCGCGCCGACAGCGAAGCCCGCACATTGAATCGGGTGCGCAAACACTACGGCAAGGAATGCCTTTCTCCCGCCAAGACCAAAAAAATCGAATCTGCCATCGCCACGGGCATGCACCACGGCATGCGCCTGCACGTGACAAAGGGAAATTTCGAACACGACATGGGCGCGCGGTTTTTCGAAGACCAAGTTCTCGCCCAAAGGCAGGAGACGGAAGCCATTTACGAGAAAGACCGCCACATTTACGAACGATCCATCTTTGAATTAAGAGAAATCATTCGAAAAAACCTCTTAGACGACTCCTCACAGGAAGCCGTGCGCGCCGCCAACGGCGCCGTGGACACCGGCCTCTTGTGGCGCCACGTGATCTTAGGCGACGACCGCATATTCAAGAAAAATTCCTTCGAGCAGGAAAATTCCTTTGCCGTGGACATTCTTTTGGACATGAGCGGCTCCCAACAGGATCGCCAGGCGGAAGTGGCCATTCAGGGCTTTCTCATCGCCGAGGCCCTGACCCAACTGAGGATACCCACCCGCGTCATGGGCTTTTGCAATCTCTTTAACTACCAAATCATTCGCATCTTCCGGGACTACAAAGACGACAACAAAGAAAATCGCGAGATCTTTTCCTACAAGGCCAGCGGATCCAATCGCGACGGCTTCGCTCTGCGCTACGTCTTCAATACCATGGAAGAAATCGAATCGGACACGAAAGTGCTCATCGTCCTTTCCGACGGCATGCCAAACGACCTTCTCTCCATCGGCCTGGACACGGCCAAGGGGAGCGTCGTCGACTACGAAGGGGAAGATGCGGTCTACGACACGGCGGCGGAAGTGCTTCAGGGAAAACTCAAGCAGCGCGCCGTCCTCGGCGTCTTTACCGGCGAGGACAAGGAGCTGGATCAGGAAAGACTCATCTTCGGCACGGACTTTGTGCGTATCAAAGACTTGGAGCGCTTCTCCGTGGTCGTTGGAAAATATTTAAAGAGCGTGGTGGAACGCTTGCAATAGAAAAGAGCCTCGAGGGCTCTTTTTTTGTTTGAATACCGATCCCGCGTCGGGAACAAGGGGAATAAGAATGTCTTCGATTGAAAAGGAAAATAGGGTATAAGGTAGATGAGGTGAAGAAAATGAACATTATGCCCCTGCCGGCACTGTCGGATAATTATATTTGGATCATCGAAAAAGAAAAGCGCATCGTCGTGGTGGATCCCTCGGAAGCGGATCTCTTGCTTCAAGTTATGGAGGCGAAGGGCTACGTGCTCGAAGCCGTGCTCTTAACCCACAAGCACCCGGATCACATCGGCGGCGTGAAAGATTTAATCGCAGCCCATCCGGCGCCGGTCTACGGCCCCGAGGAAACCGGCGTGGCCACGGAAATCGTAAAAGGCGGAGAGCACATCGAGGCCTTGGGCGAAACCTTTGATGTCATCGCCACGGCGGGCCACACGGAAGGCCATGTGGCCTACAAAATGAAGGACCATCTCTTTATCGGCGACACCCTCTTCCTTTCCAGCTGCGGGCGGGTCTTCAGCGGCGATTACGAAGCCATGTTTGAAAGCCTTGCGGCATTAAAGGCCATGGACGATGAGGTGAAAGTCTATTCCGCCCACGAATACTCCCTGTCCAATCTTGAACAGAGCGTGAACTATTTAAAAAACGACGCCACGAAAAACGAATTGGAGCGGGTGCGCCGCCTGAGAGAAGAAGGCGCCGTGACTCTCCCTACCACCATCGGAAAGGAAAAGCAGGTGAATCCCTTCCTCGTCATCGACGATTTCGACGAATTTGTCCGCTACCGAAAAGAGCGCGATCGCAGCTAATCAGAACCACCGGCTTTGCCGGTGGTTTGTTGCATTACAAATGGGTTTGATTTTGCAATATGCTTCGTGTACGATGGGTTGTACCAGAGACTATTGTGGGGTGACAAATAATGAAAAAAATATTTTGTGCTGTTAAAGATACTAATAAACTAAGAAGTATAAGAGAATGGGCTTTAACCATAGGAGTCGCTTTCTTGTTGGCCTTATTTATCAGAACCTTTATTTTTCAGACTGCTTATGTGGATGGAAGTTCTATGCATCCTACATTTGAAGATGGGGAATTACTAATTGTCAAAAAATATGAGAACATCATTAAACATCCAAAATACACGAGAGGAGAGATAATAATTTTCTCTCCTCCGACAAAAGGTAATAAAAAGCTATACATTAAAAGAATAATAGGCTTACCGGGCGATAAGATAAGTATAGAAGGAGGAAAATTATATATTAACGATAAACTTCTAAATGAACCTTACATAGAAAATGATTTGTACACTGAAGCAATTCATTTAGCCGGGCCTCATGCCATTTCGGAAGATGAACTGTTTGTAGTTGGCGATAATAGGCATCCTGGAGGAAGTATCGACAGTAGGACTTTTGGCGAAGTTCCTTTTAAGAATGTAGTGGGCAAAGTTAGCTATAGAATTTTCCCTTTAACAAAAATCAGACATTTTGATTAGTATAACGATAAAGACGGGGCGTAATGACTATGCCCCGTCTTTATCGTTATATAGTTGCGTAAGAGAGAAATGTATTGAATTATTTTACTTTGACCGTATTCTGCCGAGCTTGGAAGATCTGTGTCCGAAGGAATACCGAGAATCCATGGAATTCGCATAGAAGGAATGATATGTAAAACAAAATCGAGCAAGCGAATTGCTTACTCGATTAAGTCTAACTTATGGGATTAGTCTAAATCCGGGACGCTCTCTTTTTTCGATTACATGCCGCGCACATTAAGCATGTTGTCGCGAATTCGCTCGGTCACTTTCTTCAAGTGGGCCTTTTCCTGTTGCTCGATAAGTTTTAATTCCTTCGGCGCAAAGCGGGGCACGATGTCCTGGAGTTCCCGCACGATTTCCACGGTTTCCCGTTCGATGCGTTCGGCCAATTCGAAGACATCCATCTTGTCGCGAATTTTCTTCGCCTTTTCGACGAGCTCTTCGGGCTTCGCCAAGAGGCTTCTCTCCAGGCGAAGGCGGAAATAGTCGTAGTCGTCTTTTTCTACGACCCAGCCGCCGTCGGCTTCGGCTTGTTTCGCCAAATTCAAATACACATCGTGGTGGCGATCCTCGTCTTTTGCCATAATTTCAAAAAACATATCGCCGAACTTTGCGTCTTCCGCAAGGTAACGATACACCTTGGCGACCTCTTGTTCGTTTTTGGCCAGCAGTTCTAAAATGGCCTTTCCATCTACTCGTTGACTCATAAACTCCTCCTCAATCTATGATAAAATGATTCAACCCTATTGTACAACATGATCCGCAAAATGACCAATGTACAGAAGCCTTGTAGTGCTTAAAATAAAAATATCGTCGAGCCACTTGCAAAGGCTCTGTAAAGTTGTTATAATACCATTGTTGCATCGAGATGTGGCGCAGTTTGGTAGCGTACATGTCTGGGGGACATGGGGTCGCAGGTTCAAATCCTGTCATCTCGACCAATTGTAAAAACGGCTGATTACGTCTGACGGCGTAAATCAGCCGTTTTTCTTTTTCAATCTTCGTTTCATCTCATCCCTTTATCGAGGTTTTGATCCCGATTTCCCGACTTTTATCCCGATTTGTATGTGACGATGTTTAGAGGAAAGGCGGGCGAGCCACTGTTGGATGAAATCAAGTCCATCGAAGCATTGGAAGAACCCTCGTCGTAAAAAATTATACGTGACATAAAACTTTTCATGCCTTCTTTTTTTAGAAGGCATTTTTTATTTTCAGAGAAGATAAAATGATCGATCGATTTTCGAAAAAGGAATAAATTAATTTCGATTAATATTATCAATTAGAACGTTCTCGCGAAAAAATCCACCACGATCATCCGCCTGCAGTGAAAGACTTGTTTAAATTTCAGTAAAGTAAAGAGTCTCTTGACGTGAAATAGTTAGAAACTTATAATCTTTATCGAACGATAATAGTTATCGTTCCCAAGAATAGTTTAGCGATCCACTGAAGGAGGTTTTGGATGCAGAAGAAGACGATTAGCTTGCTTTTGGCGGCGACGATGATTTTTTCATCGGCTGAAAGTGCGCTTGCAGCAGCTGTTGACGTCACCAAAAAGGCGACGGTACATAATAAAGCGCCGCAAGCCAGTGCCATCGTAAAAAAATTTGAAGCGTCACAGAAAAATGTGGCAGTGCAAAACGAAAAATTCGCCTACATCGTAGAGTTTTCACAAGAAGCGATGCGTGATTCGGTGAAGGAAAAATTGAAAAAGATGAAAGATGTGAAAATCCTATACGATTATCACATTCTTTTTAATGCGGTTTCCATACAAACCTATCCCGAACAGGCGGAAGTTATCCGAACATTGCCGGGGGTCAAGAGTGTGGAGCGTTGCGGAACCCTCGAACCTTTAATGGAAAATGCGCGCGAAGTCGTCAAAGTGGATAAAGCCACCGATTACTTAAAGGCCATCAATGCCACCAATCCCGAAATCGGGAAACATTACGACGGCCGCGGTATGCTCATCGCCAACATCGACACGGGGATGGACTACAAGCACAAGGACATGCGCTTAGATGACGACGCCTTGTCGGCCGCTAAAATACAGGAAAAAAATTTAAAACCCGAGGACAAGCCCTTTTACTTGTCGCCGAAAGTGCCTCGTAGCTTCAACTACTTAAGCGGCGGCGTGATTACGAAGGAAATGTATGACGACGGCAGCGATTATCACGATCCCCACGGCATGCACATTTCCGGGATTTTAGCGGCCAACGCCACGAAACAAGATCTTCAGGCTAAAAACGGGATCCGCGGCATTGCTCCCAACGCCCAATTAATGGCGTACAAAATGTACTCTGACGCCAGCGACGGCTTTGCCGGCGACGAAACCATGTTCCACGCCTTTGAAGACTGCATTACCCACGGAGCGGACGTTATTTCCATTTCGTCGGGCTTTACGGGCACGGGCCTTGTGGGCGAAAAATATTGGCAAGCCATTCGCGGCCTGAGGAAAGCCGACATTCCCGTTTGCGTCGCCACGGGGAACTACGCCACATCCGCATCGGATTCCTCATGGGACCGTTACAGCAACAATGCCCTTAACATGACCGACACGGGGAACGTCACCCGTACGGCGGCACATGAAGATGCCATCGCCGTCGCATCGTCGAGAAATACCGTCGTGGAATTTAACGGTGTGAAGATCGGGGGAAAAGATATGCGCTATTCTCAAATCGGCGCCTTCTTCGACAAAAACCACTTCACCCAAAAAGATTACGACTTTATTTACTTAGGTAAATGCCAAGACGCAGACATTGCCGGAAAAGACGTGAAAGGCAAAATCGTGGTCATGGATCGTATTTTCTCAACCGACATGAAATACGCCTTCCAAAAAGTTAAAAACAAAGGCGCAGTCGGCGTTATCGTCGTCAACACCGTAAATTATTACAACCGCGACGACTGGGAAAATGTGCCTGCCATGGGATACGAACAAGATGAACGTACACAAGTACAAGTCTTCTCCGTATCCGGTTACGATGGCCGAGATCTTTGGGACATGATCACCGGCAAACAAACGACTGCCGATGAAAAGCAAAACAAAAAAGGCGATTACCGCATCGACATGAAGGCATTCGACGCACACAAACCTGCCGTCGGACAGGAAAAGAATCTTTCCGTCGAATTTTTAAACGATAAAATCAAATGGGGCGACGAAGAAGTGCCGGCAGGCTCCACGTCCTGGGGACCCCGTACCGACCTGCTCCTAAAACCCGACGTATCCGCTCCCGGTAAAAACATTTACTCCACACTTAACGTCATCAACGGAAAGAGCACCTATCAATACATGAGCGGCACTTCCATGGCGACCCCCGTGGTCTCCGCGTCCACCGTATTGATTCGGCCCCGCTTAAAACAAATTGAAAAAGATCCTCTTATTAAAGGATCGGGCATCGACCTCGTAACCTTGACGAAGATCATGCTTCAAAATACGGCGCGGCCCATGAAAGACCCGACGACGAAAGATGAACAAAATCAAACGCTGTTTGCATCGCCTCGTCAACAAGGGGCAGGTATTATCGACGTGGAAAAAGCGTTGAAGAACAATGTCATCGTGTCCGTAAAAGCCAAAGGCGGCGACGGCCAATCCAACGATTACGGTTCCGCTTCCTTGCGGGAAATTAAAGACAGATCGAAAGATTTCACCATTACCCTTCGAAACATTTCCGACCGCGACCTGACATTTAACGTGTCCGCAAGCCCGGTCACCACCGACGGGGAAACGCCGGTGAAAAAACTGGACGAAGAATACAAAGACGAAAAGAGCCAAGACGGACAAAAGATCGTAGCGGAAATCCATCCGAAAAAAGTAGAAGGTGCCCGCTTAAGCCTTGGTTCCGAAACCATAACTGTTCCCGCACACAGCAGCTACAATTTGGCGGCGAAAATGGAAACGGGCAAAGCGAACAATCAATTTGTGGAAAGCTTCTTGAGTTTTGAATCGAAAGAAGCTGCCGACGGCAAAAACGAAAACGCACAACCTTCCCTTTCCATGCCGGTCATGGGCTTTGCAGGAGACTGGAACAAAGAAACCATTATCGACAAATGGGCGTGGGAAGATGGATCTAAATCCAAAGGCATCGTCGGCCACGACGACGAAGGCAACTTAAAACGCCCCGGCACCATGAACCGCGGACGCGGAGGCGAACACGGCATCGACCTCTTTAACCCGGCAGGCGTTATTCAAAACACTGAAGACGGCAACCCGAACTTTGAACAAGACCCCGCTTTCTTCTCCTTGAATAACAGTATGGATTTTATGCAACAAACCACCGGCGACAGTAAAATTATCAAGGGCTACACCACCGATAAAATGGTAACGCCTACGCCCCTTATTTTACGCTCCGCCTACGACGCGAAAGTGGCCATCGTCAACCAGCAGGAAGAAGCGGGCCAACGGAACCTTAAAGTGCTTTCCGTACAACAATTTGTTAAGGGCATTTTAAACTGTAAGAGCAACACGGCAAAGGGCTTAAAAAAATCCAAGATGAAAGTATTCCCCGAAATGCAATGGGACGGCAAAGTGTATTCGCCGAAAACCATGGAAATAGATGGAGACTACATCGAGCCGGGTCTGACGCCCTTGGCGGAAGGACAATACTACTACAAATTCCAATACCGCCTCACCCCGGATTACCCCTATCAAGTGTCCTATGTTCCTGTAAAAGTTGACAATACGGCGCCGAAGATTCTTTCTGTCGATTGTTCCAACCCCGATGAAATTAAGGTCGTGGCGAAGGACACCTATCACCAAAACCCGGACAAATCGAAGACGTGGTTTAATTACGATCAAAAACAACATCCCGAGGCCTTTAAAGAAGTTTCCAACAAACTTTGGTTCTTAGGCGCATCCTTTGTGGATGAATACGGCGACTTAATTAAAGAGCCGAATCTAAAAGTTCTCAACAAAGGCTACGATGCCAATACCGGCGAAACGCACTACGTCATTAAAGGCGCCAACAGCGATCTTCAAGGCAAAACCCTGGAATTGGCGGCCCTCGACGGCGCCACCAACTTCTCCGACACCTTCCGCGTGAAATTCGACAAAAATCTCACCGACGGGAAGCTGAAATATGAAGTAAACGCAAAGGCAAACGAGGATGAAGAGGGCTACAAGACAGATGACAAGTATGCCATCGACGGCAGCAAGTTGAAGACTGCCGCGCCTCTTGAAAACAAACCGGAAGAAGAAAAACAAGGAAACGACAAAAAGGTCGAAGGAAAGCCGGAGATTGTCTTGGATGAAAAACATTCCACTACAGGAAAAATAGAAGAAGCCGATTTACGGAGGATGCCGAAACCCAAGACCTATAACAAATACGATTTTGTTACCGGCGAAGAAAAGCCTTACACCGATTACGGCGATTTCTATGGGGAACTCGACGCCGACGGCAACCCCCTCTTCTATGAAGACGGAACGAAGATGGAATATACCAAGGAAACCATGGAGGATCTAAAGGCAAAAGGTTATGTCGGCAAAATTACACCCGATGCAGACGGCGGCTTCCGCGTATCCGGCACCCTCAAAAATGTATCGAAGAAGGCGAAGCTTTACTATCAATCGGCGACCATGATAAAAACCGGCAAACGGGCCGAGGTCATGACCTTCGATTACAACGACAAAAACAATACCCTTTCCTTCGACTTCTACGGCAACAAAGACGACGTCAATAACGATAAGGGAACCAACTACGAACGGGATATTAAACTATTCGTCGTCGATCAACAGGGAAAGAGCAAAGAAATCTTCTTTAGAATGCCCGAAACGAAGAAAAAAGAAGCGAAAAAGTTCCACCCCGTCGAATCCAAAGTCGGCGATATCGAAGAACTTAGCAATAGCGATTTAAACGGCAAAGTAGAAGCAGCTAAAGACGTCAACGGCAAAACCATCTTTAAAATGCGGGAAGAGCTGAAGATTTACAAAGGCTACGCCGTAAAGATCACATCCTTCAACCCGGGCAAAAACGGCTTAAAGCCCTTAAGCTCCGACGTGTATTACTGCGACGCATCCCGTTGCGAACAAGGTCAGGAATATGGAAAAGACGAAAATATTCGTTTCAATATTCTCCAAGGCTTTAACCACATAAACTACAAAGTTTACAGAATTGCCTTAGATGAAAAGGGTAATGCGATTAAAAAGGACGGCAAGGTAGAACTGAAAGAAGAAAATCTCATTTCCGAAAAAGGCAAATGCGTTTATTTCGATAAAGACGCTGTGCAATTGGATATGGATAAAAACTTCTTCAACCCCACTGCCGACAGCGAACTCTACGTTCGCAAGAGCCCCTTGGTAATGAAAGGCGTCGTCGGCGATAAAGGCGGCTTCAACTGGCACCTGCGCATCAATGAAAGCATTGTAGACGAATACTTGATCTACGGCGACCTTAAGAGCGACAACAGCCGACCCTTTGAAGTGAAAATACCCTTCGAAGACGGCGATCGCCTGGACTGGGCGGCAAAAGATTACTCCGGAAACGGCATGCCCGGCGATATTAAAGACGGCGAAGGCAATGTCGTTCAAAGAGCCCTCAGAACCCAATACCATCTCTATTTAGATGATGTAAAACCCGAGGTCACTATTTCCAAAGATTCCGTAGAAAATGGCCAAGCCATTCCCTATGGCATGGACAAAAAACTTTATGTCGGCGTAACGGATAAGCGTAGCAACGAAAAAGCAGGAAAAATCCAAGAAAAAGAAATTTTCATTAACGGCAAACCTTACATCGCCGACACGAACTTAGAAAAATACGGCGACGCTCCTTATGAAATCAAAGTCGTGGCAAAAGACTACGCGCGGAATACGACCGTGAAAATTATGAGCTTCGATCCTGAGAAAGACAAACTGGTCAAAAAGGAAAATACGAAGGTCACCGTTAAATTCCATGCCGGCGGAGGCGGAGGCACCATGGCACCCGCAAGCATCGTCCAAGGGGAAGATTTCGCCTTGCCGGAATGCACTTTGACGGCGCCGAAAGGCAAAGTCTTCGCGGGATGGCGCGTAGAAGAAGCCAACGCCTTTATGGATGGCGTGTCGAGAGCACAGGGCAGGGCACCCTCGGCGGAAAAGGAAGACCTTAAAGGGTTACGTCAACCGGGCGAAGTCCTTAACGCCACAAAAAATCTCGACATTACCGCCGTCTTTAAATACGCCAAACCTATAGAAAAAATAACCGTCAACTTCGAAAAAGCATGCGGACAAGGTATGGAACAATCCAGGGAAGTAGAAAAAGACTCTACCATTACCTTGCCGCAAAACGGCTTGCAAGCACCGGCAGGAAAGGAATTTGTCGGCTGGCTCGTATCAGGCAAACTGATGCAACCCGGCACCCAAGTCACCATTCACGACAGCATGACCATTACGGCGCAATGGAAAGATACGGAGAGCAACCCCGATCCCGGAACAAAGCCCGATCCCGGAACGAAGCCCGATCCCGGAACGAAGCCCGATCCCGGAACGAAGCCCGATCCCGGAACGAAGCCCGATCCCGGAACGAAGCCCGATCCCGGAACGAAGCCAGGCAGTAGAGGATCGAGTCAAAATCGGTTCCCCTCTACACCGAACCGGGGATCCGCTTCCCAAGATCCTGCCAATGGAAACAAAGCGCCGCAAATAAAAGACGATTTCACCGGCCACTGGGCGGAAGCCGTTATACGAGATGCCTTGGCAAAAGGTTACTTCAACAACATTGCAGGCGACATTGCCTTCATGCCCGATTACCCCGTTACAAGGGCACAATTTGTCACCGTCCTGGCACGCTACGCAAACGTGGACACAAGCAAATATCAATTTGCGCCATACAAAGACGTGGACGCAGGTGATTTCACCGCCCCCTACATCGCGTGGGCGGCAGAAAACAAAATCGTCCTGGGCGTAGGCGACAATCGCTTTGCACCGAACAAAACACTGGATCGCGCCGAAATGGCGACCATACTCTACCGATACACCAACACCTTAAAAATTCAATTGAAAGAAACAGAACAAGTGCCGCAATACACCGACTTCGATACCATTCCCTCGTGGGCACAAGAAGCGGTAATGCACATGAGCCGCTACGAAATCCTACAAGGAAACGAAGACAAAACCTTCGCTCCGAAAGGAAACTTCACCCGCGCGCAACTGGCAAAAGTCATCTATCAATTCGGCCACTAAAATCAAAAGACAGATCGGAAAGACCGGTCTGTCTTTTTTTGTGCAAATATGTGAAAACTATCTTCTTTCCACGGCCTATGATATAATTTGGCTATTCATTGGAAACAAAGAAAAAGGATTGAGTGCGCTCGATCCTTTTTCTTTAGAAAAGGGGGGACGATATGACGCGTAATTACGATGTGGACGCAATTAAGTCTCTGAAAGTGGAAATCAATCAAATGGATCCGGTGGATTTGGCGGATCGTTTGCAGGACATGGATCCCGTATCCGTGGCCTTGTGGCTGAAGCTTTTGGATAAGGACAAGGCGGCGGATACTTTCGCGGAATTGGACAGGGACACGAAGCGTCAATTAATCGACAGCTACACCGACGATGCCATACGAACCCTGATTCAGGAGCTCGACGAGGACGAGCTGGTGGATACCTTGCAGGAGTTGCCCGCCAATATGGTGCGCCGCCTCATGGATGAATTCGTCACCGGCGACCGTCGGGTGATCGTCAATAAATTATTAGGCTATCCGGAAGACAGCGTCGGCGCCATTATGACTGTGGAGTTCGTCTCCGCCAAGGCCTCCGCAGGCATGGAACATATTTATCAGCGCGTTATGACGTCCAGTTTGGACGGGGACAAGCTAGAGCAAATTTGGATCACCGACGATTCTTTGATGCTTTTGGGCTACGTGTTCTTGGCCGACGTGTTGCGCTACATGGATCAGCCGGTAGAAGAGATGCTTAATCCCCTGCCTCGCACGGTTCAGGCTACGGACGATCAGGAAATCGTCGCAAAGCTCGCCTACCGCTACGACTTGTCGGAGATTCCCGTCACCGACTCCGAAGGGCGCCTCATCGGGACGGTTCCCTTGGAAGATGCCGTCGATATTATGCACGAAGAGTACGAAGAAGACTTGTCGAACATCCACGGGATTCAAGAATCTTCCGACGACGTCTATTTGGATCGCTCCATCTTCGCCATCGCAAAAGACCGCACCACCTGGCTCATTATCTGTTTGATCACCGCCACCATGACGGGCTTTATCATTCAGCGCTACGAATCCCTTTTGGCGGCCAGTGTGGCCCTTACGGCCTACATTCCCATGCTCATGGACAGCGGCGGAAACGCGGGGAGCCAATCCTCCACCACGGTGATTCGCTTCCTCTACACCGGCGACATCGGCTTTTCCGACACCCTTCAGGTCATGTGGAAAGAGGTGCGCGTCGGCTTTATTACGGGTAGTATTCTCGTGATCGTAAACTTTATCCGCATGACTCTTTTAGGACCGGAGACCCTGCCTGTGAAGCTCACCGTGTCTCTGACCCTTTTAATTACGGTTATGCTTTCGAAAATGGTCGGGGGCATGCTGCCTTTGATCGCCGACAAAATCCACGTGGACCCGACGGTCATGGCCGGGCCCATTATTACGACCTTGGTGGACACCTTCGCCCTTCTCGTGTATTTCGAGGTGGCGAGCCATTTGCTGAGCGTCTTCTGATTGTCGACTGAAAGGAAAGCGAGGTGCCCATGGTAAAAAAAGCATTGATCGCTTTGGGTATTTTAATAGCGGCAGGAGCGGCCTTTATCACCTACGCCTTCTCGCCGACGCCGGATTTTATGCGCAATCAAACCGTGGACGGCGTGTGCATGGATGCTGTCGTGGCATGGGACGAGCGCAAACCCATTATCCGCACCTTTAAAGAAAAAGACTATCTTGACTTAACGGAGAATCAACTGGCGAAGGTGCAGGATACAATCGGCGGAAAGATCGAAGGCGACATTCCCTGCATCAAATTAAATAAAAAACCGCGGATCTTTTTTCAATTTGAGAAAGACGAAAAGCCCGTGAAGCCTGAAAAGATTAGCATGAAAATCATCGCCCACGCATCCCATTACGACGATCCCGAGAAGACGCGGATCATTACAGGCGAGCCTAAAGATGAAGGGGACCTGGGCTTCAGCTACACCACCAAGCGTTACAGCCGTCAATACGAAAAATACTTTCTGGAATACCTGCAGGTGGAAGTGCATTACACCGTGGACGGAGAAAACTACATTTCCACCTTCGGCGCCTTCCAAGGCAATGGGGATGACGGCACGAGTTTTTTCGAAAACGAAACATTAAATGCGCCGGTGGAACCGGAATAAAAAAGGCCCTTCGTGAACTGACCCCCAAAAGTTGGACCAAGAAATCCAACCTTTGGGGGTCTTTTAATGGCAAAATACAGTTATGAATTTAAAAGGAAAATTGTTGAGGAATACTTGGGCCGCAAAGCAGGTTATAAAACTCTGGCTATGAAATATCAAATTGACCATTCGCAGATCAGACGCTGGGTGAACAATTACAAACATTTTGGCGATGAAGGGTTAATGCGCTCTAGAAATAAACGTGCGTACAGTGTAGAGTTTAAGTTAGAAGCCATCACACGCTACGAAACGAGCGAATGCAGCTACCAACAATTGGCCCTTGAACTCGGTTTAACAAATCCATCCATGATTGTTAACTGGCGCAGGAAATACCGAGAGGAGGGCATTGAGGGTCTGCGACCACACAAGCGAGGGAGACCTGTGACGAAGAAAGACGACCGCAATCAAGCACCAAATCCTTCAAAGTCGAGTGAAGATCTTGATGCTTCCACACGAGAGGCATTGGAAAATCGCATCAAAGAATTAGAAGCTGAGAATCGGAAACTTACCATTCAAAAAATGTTCTGGGAGCAATTAAGGAGTTTGGAGAGGGAAGAAGCAACGAACAAAAGGCGAAGATCGTCGCCAAACTCCGAGAACAATTCCAACTAACCGAGATCCTCGCCGCCATTAACTTTCCAAAATCCACTTTCATGTATTGGCAGAAAAAGTGGAACGAAGAAGACAAAGACCAAGCCTTGAAAGACGAGATCCTGGCCATACGGCGCGAACACAAAGACTACGGCTATCGAGGGATCCATCTGGAGCTGAAGAACCGGGGAGGGGTGGTGAGCAAAAAGAAAATTCAACGACTGGTTCAGGTCATGGACCTGTATAATCTTGAAATCATCAGCTACATCCTTTCGCACAACCCAACGGCGTCACCATGCGGCAAGGTTTAGAAGAAGCTATCAAGCGCACCGACACCTGCCCCTACCGCCGCACCTTCCACTTCGATCGCGGTTGGGGTTACCAAATGACCGCCTATCAAGCCATGTTAAAAAAACATCTCATCTTTCAAAGCATGTCGAGAAAAGGCAACTACTACGACAACGCACCCATGGAAAACTTCTTCAGTGTACTGAGAAGAGAAATCTACGACGGTCACATCTACCGGAGCCGACAAGAACTCGTGCGTTCCATCGAACGTTTTATCCACTACTACAACAACGATCGAATTAAAGAAAAGTTAGGAGGATTGAGTCCGAAGCAATACCGTGAACAGATGCAATCTGCATAGAATGAATGTTATGTAAAACAAAATCGAGCAAGCGAAATGCTTACTCGATTAAGTCCAACTTTATGGGGTCACTCTACCGTGAAGGGTCTGTTTTTAATATAAGAGTTGATACATGAGAGGGTTAAAATGAAGAGTGTTTTGATTATAGAGGATAATAAAGAAATTTCATCACAAATGGAAAAGTATTTAGTTAATAATGGTTATGAAGTAGAGATTGCATCATCTTTTTACGAAGCAAGCTATAAGATGAATGTAGACATGGATGTGGCACTACTTGATATAAATCTACCAGATAAAGACGGTCAACATTTGATAGAAAGATTAAAAGATAAGGACATAAGAGTCATTGTAACAACAGTAAAAAATGATGAAGATTTTATAATTGAATCTTTAGATAAGGGAGCAGATGATTACTTAACAAAGCCATTTTCCCTTGCAATATTAAGGGCAAGAATTGATGCGGTATTAAGAACAATACCTCTAAGTCAAGACAAAATAATTACTTATAAGGATATCAAAATAGATTTAAATGATTCAAAAGTTTATTTTAAAGATAAGCAAATAGAATTAACTCCACTTGAATATGAAATCCTAGTCCTATTTATTAAAAATCCTCAACGAGTTTATACCAGAAGTCAACTGTTAGAAATGTTTTGGGAAGATAGGGATAAATTTGTAAATGATAACACCCTCACATCAACTATTAAGAGAATCAGAGAAAAGCTTGATAGGGAAGTTATTTCTACTGTTAGAGGAATTGGATATAGGATGGATTAGATGATGATATATGTATTTTGGATAATAAGTCTGGGACTTCTTTACTATATTTTAGAAAAAAGGAAGAAAAATAGGATAAATGAGCTTATAGATTTAATAGAAAATATGAAAAACCAGGACTACAAAATTCCTATGAAGCAAGATGATTTTTCAATTTTGGAAGATAAAATTTATAAGCTTTTTATAGAAATAGTAGAAGCCAAGGAAACAAGCAGAAAAAATAGCGAAAAGCAAATCGAACACCTAGAAGACATCGCTCATCAAATAAAAACTCCAATTACTTCTATGCTTTTTTCTATAGAAAATTTGGAGATGGACTTTCCAGCTAATGAAGATATAGAAATTTTAAAAAGACAAACTATTAGATTAAACTCTCTATCAGATATTTTGCTCAAACTTTCAAGCCTTGATGCCAACAAAGATCTTATGAAAAAAGAAGAAATTCGTTTAGATGAATTAGTGGCTTATGCTTTAGATAGTTTAGATTTAAGGAGATCTACTAATGCAGAAGTAGCAGAAAGTTTAAAGAAAAATAGTATTTATGGAGATTTTTATTGGCTGGCAGAAGCTTTCATTAATATTGTAAAAAATGCTGATAATAGACCGACTTGTGATAAAATCCTGGTTTCATCATACAAAACCCCCATCTATACATGCTTAATCATTGAAGACAATGGCGGAGGAATTGCAAAAGATAATATCAAAAAAATCTTTAAACGCTTTTATAAAACGCCTGACTCAAATGGTTTTGGCATAGGACTTGCTATGGCAAAGACAATTGTCGAAAAAAACAACGGGGAAATCTCTGTTTCAAATATTGATGGTGGAGCAAGATTTGAAATTAAATTTTACAATGTCACCTAAAAGTCACTTTACTTTCATATGCTTACCTTGACACAAGAAAAAGGAGGCAGTTATGGAAATATTAAAAGTAGAAAATCTAAGAAAAGAATACGGCGAGGGTAATTCTAAGGTCATTGCCTTAGACGGTGTTAACCTTGAAATTGAAAGAGGAGAATTTGTTGCCATTGTAGGGCCGAGTGGCTCTGGTAAATCAACACTTCTACATATCATAGGAGGAGTGGATAGCCCAGATGATGGTAAGGTTTATATAGATGGTAACGACATCTCAAAGTATTCTACAAAAGAATTGGCCTACTTTAGAAGAAGAAAAGTTGGACTAATTTATCAATTTTATAATTTGATTCCAAATTTAACCGTTAGACATAACATAGAACTTCCACTAAAACTAGATAAAAGAAAAATAAATAAAGATGAATTTTCAGATATAGTAAAAAAACTTGGTATAGAAAGTAAACTTGACTCTTTTCCAAGTGAACTTTCAGGAGGTCAGCAGCAAAGAGTTGCCATAGCCAGAAGTCTTATCTACAATCCATCTATAATACTAGCAGATGAACCAACAGGTAATTTAGACAGAAAAAATTCTAAGGAAATTATAGAAATCTTCAAATATTTTAACAAAACCTTAAAACAGACGATTATCCTAATCACCCATGATGAAGAAATAGCCTTACAAACAAATCGTATTATTACAATAGTCGATGGAAAAATTGTAGGAGATGAAAGAAATGAATAAGAAGAATTTTCCTATTTTTATTTCTTTATTTATTGTAAGTTTGTTTTTTACTGTGGTTTTTTATTATGGTTATACAATTATTAAATATAATGATGAAAGTTTCATGACCGTAAATTTTTATGATGCAGAACTTGAAGGGAACTTAACAAGTAATGATATTGAAAAAATAAAAGATATTAATAATATAGAATTTGTAGGTGAAATGTCCATAAATCCTGAATCGGCAAAGTACAAGAATGATTTGATTGCCGTAAATTATCAAGATAATGATATAAATAAAATGAGAGAGCATTCAGATTTACTTGAAGGACACTTTGCTAAAAGTGATGGAGAAATAGTATTATCGAAAAGTCTAGTCGAAAAAAATAAGCTAAAATTAGGAGATAAAATACAGCTTGATTTTGGGCATAGACTAATAGAGGGTAAGGAGATAGATGCCATAAGTACTTTTACTGATAAGGAGTCTTACAATCTTAGTTTTAGCAAAGACTTTGAGCTGGTTGGAATTTATGAAGATGTCTATAATAAATACAGTAGAGTTAATTATGCTTTAGCACTGAAAAATGAAGAGGATCCAGGCAAAGTAGTTTTAAAGTTTAATTCTTTTGAAAAGGCTTATGATAACAAAGTAAATCTACAAAATGAAATCAATAAAAAATTAGGTAGAGATGTTCCCTTAACTTTCAATTCTAATTTAATAGATTATTACGGTGTTGAGTATGACTTTCCCCATAATATTTTAACTGAATTAGGAACCATTCTTTCTGTAATAGGGGCTATATTACTATTTGTATTTTTTGTAAAAAATATATTCAAGGTGTGGGCTTTTAGGAAAATCAAGGAACTTTCTGTATATAAGTCTATAGGCACTACGGATTTTCAGATATACTTGTTACTATTAAAAGAAGGTATTTTCCTATCTGTTCTACCTATATTAATTGGTCATATCTTTGGATACTGTCTTATCTTAAAATTGTTTAGGCATCTTGAGATTGATCAAGGGGTCGAAAACTTGGTATCTAGTTATTTCAGTCCTTTACTTAGCCTAGCGATTGTTACAGTAGCTCTTTTAGTAGTAGTATTTTCTATTATTCAACCAGCAAAGAAAGTTTCAAAAATATCTATTATTGAAGGTATAAAGGGAAATTTAGACTTTGATAGCTTTAAGAAAAAAAGATCTAGGAATTTATGGAAAGAATTAAAATTAAACAATCTTGATAGTATTAAATCACAGCGTTATATTTCTGCTATTGGTGTCATTACTATTTCTGTTTTAGTCATTATTATTACAGTGACTAAATATAACAGAGATTTTTCTTACTATGATGCAGGGTACAATGTAATAGCTAATTATTATAGTGAAAATAAGAAAGTTCCTAAAGTCTTTAAAGAAATTCAGCGAGAAATTCCAAATAATAAGTCCTATGTTTCAAAAGAAAGTTATATTCAGGTAGATAATGATTTAGAATTGTCCAAAGAAGCTATTAACATGTCTCTAGATCAAAAGTTAGAGTATTATTTGAAAAAGAGTCATTCAAGCCAGTTGAATGGGATGCTTATAGCTTTAGAAGATGAAGACTTTAGTAAATTGGGAGCAAGTAAGGGTGATTTTATTCTTTATAATATGGTACAAGAAGACCCAAACACTCCAGTAGCTAAAGCAAATAAAATACCATATTTTAATAATCCGAAAGATATAAACTTCCAGATAGGGGAAAATTTTCGAAAAAGTATAAAAATTTCTAAAACTATAGAGGATTTAGGAAACTATGATTCAATAACTTTACCATTTTATGTAAAAATCTACACAGATTTCGATACCTTCTTCCAACTTATGGATGAGTCAAAAGATGAAGAATTTATTAATGCTCCGTATGTATTAAATGTGAATGTAAAAGACTCGGATATGAGAAATGTAAAGGATTATTTGGATAATAAGATAAGAGAATCGATAATGCCAAATGAAAAGTACGATATTAACACAAAAGCAGATATTGAAATGAATCGAAAAAGTGATCTAGAATCTTTAAAGAAAGTCGCATTTGCGATGGCTTTCATTATTTTTATTCTTAATGTGACAAATGGTTATTCATCCATTAATTTAAGTCTCATGAGTAGAAAGAAGGAAATTGGCAGCCTTTATTCATGCGGTATGGACGTAGATGAGTTAAAGAATATTTATCGAAAAGAGTTTATAGAAGAGCAAATAAAATCATTTATTGTTGCCGGAATAACCACATTAGTAGTCATGTTTGTAATATCTCGTATAGCTCCTAATTTTAGCCTTAATGTATTAATAAGATATTATGACTATAAATTGTTTCTGGGATTTTCTTTAATAGTATATTGTATAAACTTACTAATCTATCACTTCTCCTTAAAGAGAATTTTAGACAGACCGACGATAGATTTAATTCGAACAATATAATTTCAAAGTAAGAGAATAGTAAGAGAATAGTATGAAGAAAAATATCAGTAAAAAATTATTTCTACTTGGACTCACGATTTTTGCGATTTCCTACCTACTGCCAATAGACATCTTTGAAAGCTATACAAGTCTAAGACCAACTGGACTCACATCCATGCTTGTCTGCCCAATTATTGGACTAATAGGTTTAATATTTGGGGTAAAGGAAAATGACAGATTATTTATAGTGCTGAATATTATGTTAATCTTATTACTGCCTATAGCAATGTTTGTAGGTCATGTCATAGGTGTATAATTAAATTAGGATTCTAGGCTATATTTTAATGATGGAGGGTGACAAAGGAAATGACAGAAAAAGTAATTTTAGAAACAAAGAACTTAACAAAAAAATATAAACACAATACTGCACTTAATAATATTAATTTAAAACTAGAAAAAGGTAAAGTTTATGGTTTTATTGGTAAAAATGGTGCAGGTAAGACCACATTTATAAGAATTATTACAGGACTAGCTTTTCTAACTAGTGGAGAATTATCACTTTTTGGAAACTCAAGAGAAAAAGAACTACAAGAAGCTAGAAGAAAGATAGGAGCATTAGTTGAAGGCCCTTCCTTATATCCTTTTATGAGTGCTAAAGAGAATTTAAAGGCTCAACAAATTCAGTTAGGAAAAGAAGATGAACGTGAGATAGGTGAACTTTTAGACCTTGTTGGACTTAGCGGTGTTGGAAATAAAAAAGCACGTAACTTCTCTTTGGGAATGAAGCAAAGACTTGGAATAGCCATGTCCCTTATAGGAAATCCTGACTTTCTTATTTGGGATGAGCCGATAAACGGTCTAGACCCTGAGGGAATAAAAGAAATTAGAATCCTTATAGATAACCTAAATAAAAATAAAGGTAAGACTTTCTTAATTTCAAGCCATATTTTAGGAGAGCTTGAGAATACTGCGACAGATTTCATTTTAATAGATGAAGGAAACATCATAGAAGAAATATCTAAAGACGAACTTTTAAATAAAAGAAAAGATTATATTTATATAGTTACTAGTGATAACAGTAGGACAATCAGCATATTAAAAGATAAATTTCCTGATGTAGGAATAGATATAGAGGGAGAACGTATATTAATAGAAAACTTCAATGAGAATATTGATGATTTATCTATCTTGCTTACTGAAAATCAAATCAACATAAGAGAAATGCGTAGCGAAAAAGAATCACTAGAAAACTATGTATTTGCAAAGATGAGGCCACAGTTATGAAGGATATACTAAAATCAGAATTTTATCAAATAAGAAAAGATAAAAAAAACCTATTTATTTTGATTGTATCCTTAATTATAAGCTCTGTTTTACTACTAGATAGCGATATTAAGGATGGGGCAGAAGCTTTATATCAAACTCTCTACAATACATCTCTAGTTTTTATAGTTGTGAATGTGTTTATTTCTTTATATATTGGTGATAATTTTTCTGAAAGACAAATTAATAAATATATTGTGTCAGGCCATAAGAGAAAAGATGTAGTATTTGCCCAGAGTGTTATCTCTATATTTTTCTCTAATTTGATTTTAATATTACAACCGCTTATTGTAACTATTATCTATACATCAATAAAGGGCTGGGGTCAAATGTACTCTTTATCACAAGGGATAACTATTATATTAATGAGTATTTTATTAAATAGTGCTTCTATAAGTGTAATCATGTTCTTAGCAATTTTATTAAAAAAACCAGGCACGATACTAGTAGCTTCAACTGCCTTGTATTTTTTAACAATATTTTTGTTAAATTCACAAAAGGCTTTAAGTTTTGCGCATATACTCCCACTAGGACAAGCAAGGCTCCTAATAGAAAATACAACAGGAAATATTGAAGCCTTATTGGTTGCTATAAGTTATTTATTAATATTTAATATCTTGATAGAAAGATATTTTGAAGAATGTGATTTGAAATAGGAGGATAAGATGAAAAACTTGATTAAAAAAGACCTATATCAAATAAAACATAATAAAATTATACTCATCTCCTTTTTATCCATTATACTAATGGGGGTTTTTGGTGCGGAGAGCTATATTTTAGACTTAAAAAGTAGTAAAGATGCCATAGGAATATTTGATGCTATGGTATTTGACTCCACAATAATAGTGATTTTAGCAACACTTATAACATCAACATTATTGGGAATAGAATTTAAAAATAGAACTATAAATAACGATATCTATTTTGGAAACATTCGAAAAGATATATTTATCTCTAAAATCATAAGTTGCCTAATCATTTATAATTTACTCATCATAACTTTTCCTTTAGCAGGATGTATACGAATGATTCCAAAACTTGGATTTCCCATTAGTATGACAGGAGGGATAGCTCACATAATAAAGATAATTCTCTACTCCATTCTGTTAAATAGCGCCATGTTCTCTGTGTGTATATTTATTTCTTTTTTGTGTAGGGATATAGGAAAGACATTAAGTTTGTCAGCAACATATATTTTAGCATTTTCCTTATTAATGGCTTATGGAAAACCAGAAGGCTTATTTGATAAAGTGAAGATATTAAACTTTATTCCACTAATAGAAATTAGATATGTTCTTTATGAGAATTTAAGTGCTAATAATCATATTATGATTATTATTAGTGCTTTGATAATCTTCATATTTTTTACTATGCTGGCGAGTCATGCTTTTAAGAAAGTAGATTTGAAATAGAGTTAAAATTTTGAAATTAGTTTTAGCCTAATACCAAATTTTATCCATATCGATTACTCAAGCCATGCGAAAAGATTGGTACTTCTTGAGACTAAATAATAAAGTATAATAGGAATAAAAAAGATAGAATTAAAAGAAATAATAAGACAGAACATTAAAAATGCCATCACAGGTGACGGAGGTAGGCAGATAGAAGAAATAGACAAAGAAATGCTGGCGGTTCAAGAAGAGCTTTTAATAGTAGCTAATGCCAAGAAAGACTACACAGACCTTGCAGACAGAGTAGAAGAGTTAAGAAATGAAAAAGAAAAGATACTCCTTGAAATGGCGGAAGAGAAGAATGAACAAAGCAGACTAATGGAATTAGAAGAGTTTTTAGACAATCAAGAATTAGAAATAGAAAGCTATGATGAAGAATTGGTAAGGAAACTAGTGGATAAGATAGTGGTTTATGATGAAATGCTTAAAGTAATATTCAAGTCTGAAATTGAAATTGATATCGACAAATAGCAGATCCGTAATGGGTCTGTTTTTACTTATACTGAAAATGGTGATATTATAAAATAGAGTGTATTTTTGTACTTATAATGTATAATCTAACATAGATTTAATGATTTTTAGGAGATTTTATATGAACAAGATATTACTATTAGAAGATGACAAGAGCCTTATTTATGGGTTGTCATTTTCTTTTGAAAAGCAAGGGTTTGACGCTGATATAGCTAGAACTATAAGCGAAGCTTTAGATTTATGGTCAAAAAACAAATATGAATTATTAATTTTAGATGTATATCTTCCTGATGGATCAGGGTTTGAATTTTGCAGAAAAGTCAGAGAAAACTCTGATGTACCTATTATTTTTCTAACAGCCTCTGACGAAGAAACAAGTGTAATTATGGGTCTGGATATTGGTGGAGATGACTATATAACTAAGCCATTTAGATTAAGTATTTTAATCTCAAGAATAAATGCACTTCTTAGGAGAACAGAAAAATATAATAACCAAAATATCGAATCAAATGGTATAAAAATTCATTTATCAGAAAGTGTTGCTTATAAAAATGGTCACGCTTTAGATCTAACGAGTGGTGAATATAAACTGCTTTGTTTATTCATGAAAAATCCTGATATTGTCCTATCTAAAGATCAAATTTTAGAGAAATTATGGGATATTAATGATAATTATATAGACAATAATTCCGTAACTGTATATATTCGCAGACTTAGAGTGAAAATTGAAGACAATCCTAGCCATCCCAAAATGATACAAACTATTAGAGGTCTGGGATATAAGTGGAACGTTTCTTGTTGAGGTAAACAATGATGTCAGTATTTTCAGATGAAAACAATAAAAGATATTTCAAACATATCTTTACAGTTAATGTCTTATTCGCCTTATTAATTCAAATATTTACTTGGAAAGAGTTCAAAACTATTTCTACTCCTTCAATTTTTATAAGTCTTATTTTTATTTTTTTGACACCTGGTATATTTTATCTTTATTTAAAACGCCAAGAAGAAATTATAGAAAATGCAGAAGCACAAATCAATATGTATCTTGAAGGCAATCATAATGTTCAGATTGATTCTGACAAAGAAGGGACAATTTACAGGTTATTTAATTCCATAAATCAGATGGCTTCAATATTAAATGCCCGAGCCAAGAATGAAACGAAAGAGAAGAAATTTCTAAGAGATATTATATCTGATATATCTCATCAACTAAAGACACCATTAGCAGCTTTAAACATATATAATGAACTTATTTTTAATGAGGTTGATAAAGATTATCCAATTAAAGATTTATGTGAAGCGTCAGACCATGAGCTTAATCGAATGAATACATTAATACAAAACCTTTTGAAGTTAGCTAAGTTTGATGCAGGTGTGATTGTTCTTGAAAAATTGAATGAAAATGTGTATGCAATGATTAAAGATGTAGAACTCCACTTTACATACCGTGCGAAAAGTGAAAAAAAACATCTACAAGTTTCTGGAGATGAAAAAATAAATCTTACTTGTGATAGAGATTGGCTATTGGAAGCAATAAATAATATTGTCAAAAACGCTTTTGACCATACTAAAAGCGGTGATGTAATTAAAATTGAATGGGAGCAATTCTCGTCGATTTTACAGATAAAAATTACTGATAATGGCTTTGGTATACATGAGGATGATCTTTATCATATTTTCAAGCGTTTCTATAGAAGTAGACATTTAACAGATTCGCAAGGGACAGGCTTAGGACTACCCTTAGCAAAGTCTATCATCGAAGGACATGGAGGCACAATTGAAGTTTCTAGTGAATTAGGTTATGGGACTAATTTTATATTAACTTTTAGAAATCCTACAAAATTGTAGGATTTTAGTAATTTAATTGTAGGAATGGAGTGTTATTCTTTAATAAATAGAATAAGATCGAGGTGTTTTATGAGTTTATTAGAAGTTAAATCTGTTTCTAAAATATATGGAAAAGGCAACAATGCAGTGCATGCTTTAAAAGATATTAAATTTTCTGTAGATAAAGGAGAATATATAGCTATAGTAGGAGAGTCAGGTTCTGGGAAAAGTACCTTACTGAATATAATAGGTGCGCTAGATACTCCTACTGAAGGTAAGGTTATTATTAATAATAAAGATTTGTTTTCAATGAAAGATAGCGAGCTTACAGTATTTCGCCGCAGAAATATAGGTTTTGTTTTTCAGGGATTTAATTTGATTCCAGAGTTAACTGTGGAACAAAACATAATCTTTCCAGTTTTATTGGATTACAAGAAACCAGATAGAAAGTATCTTGAAGAACTATTAAATATATTAGGACTACAAGAGAGAAAGAATCACTTGCCAAGTGAACTTTCTGGTGGTCAGCAACAGAGGGTTGCTATAGGTAGAGCACTTATAACAAGACCTTCTCTAATTCTAGCGGATGAACCAACGGGAAACCTAGATTCTAAAAATAGTTCAGAGGTTATTAGTTTACTAAAAGAATCTTCACAGAAATATGAACAAACTATAATTATGATTACACATAGCCGTTCGATAGCTCAAGCAGCAGATAGAGTTTTAAGAGTTTCAGATGGAATACTAGTTGATCAGGGAAGTGCTACAAATGAAAAGTTATCTTAGTTTAATTCCAATATCAGCTAAAATTCGTAAAAAACAGAATCATTTAACTATAATGTGCATAGCTATTTCAGTATTTTTGGTAACAGCAATTTTTAGTATGGCTGAAATTGGCTTACGAATGGAAATTGATAGATTGAAGTTAAAGCATACTGGTTTTAGTTTCAATGATGTATTAAAAAGTTACTTGGGGCAAACTTTAATTCCTGTAGCTATGTTATTATTTATTTTGATACTTGTAGCTGGTGCTTTAATGATTTCTGGAAGTATTAATAATAGTGTTGCTCAAAGAACTAAGTTTTTTGGTATGATGCGCTCTCTTGGGATGAGCAAAGGTCAGATTAAAAAGTTTGTAAGGTTAGAGTCACTAAATTGGTGCAAAACAGCTATTCCTATTGGTACGTTAATAGGTGTTGTTTCAACTTGGATTCTTTGTGGTGGACTAAGATATATAGTTGGGGAAGAATTTTCTAACATACCTATTTTTACAATAAGTGTAACTGGTATTCTAGCAGGTGTTCTGGTAGGACTTGCAAGTGTTTTAATTGCCGCACAAAAACCTGCGAAAGAAGCCTCTAAGATTTCTCCAATTGCGGCTCTTTCTGGAAATACAGAATCTAATATAGGAAATAAACAATTAGTAAATAATAGACTCTTTCATATTGAAAAATCACTAGGAATAAATCATGCTATAGAAAATAAAAAGAATTTATTTCTAATGTCAGCTTCCTTTGCATTAAGTATTATCTTGTTTCTAACATTTATAGTTTTCGGACAATTTGTAAATTATATAATGCCACAATCTTCTGCCAGAGCAGATATAGAGATTACAAGTAAGGATATTTCAAATAATATTGATCCAAATTTGTTGAATAAATTAAAAGAAGTATATGGAGTAAAAAATGTATATGGTAGAAGAAGCGCTTTTGATGTAAATGCAATTTTAGAATCTGAATCTAACCGTAGAGAAAAAATAGATATTATCTCATATGATGATTTTGATTTAAAAAGTCTAAAAAAAGATAAAGCCCTAAAGAGAAAAAGTGATTTATCGAATGTATTTGGCAATAGCCATTATGTTTTATCTACTTGGGATAGAGATAGCAATAATAAAATTGGAGATAAAATAAAAATTAAAGGAGAAGATTTTGAAATAGCTGGACTATTGAAATATGATCCATTTAGTAGCGATGGTGAAACTGGAGGTAAAACTACAATAATAACTTCAAATGAAACATTCAAACAGATAACAAATGAAAATGGATATAACTTAGTCATGTTACAGACTGATGAGAATTTTTCAAATGAAAGTATAAACGAAGTTCAAAAGATTATGGGGAACAAGAATACAATAAATGATCGTAGAGAACAAAAGACAACGGGAACATATATGGCATTTATGTTTTTTGTATATGGTTTCATAGCGATTATTGGTCTTGTAAGTCTATTAAATAGTATCAACAGCATATCCATAAGCGTATCATCAAAAATAAAACAATATGGAATGATGCGTGCAGTTGGTATGGATAAGCTTCAAATTAAGAGAATGATTAAAGTAGAATCAGCAACCTATGGTTTCTTTGGTTGTTTTATAGGGATAATAGTTGGTGTTTTACTGAATAAAATTATCTTCACAAAACTGATAGAAAATCACTTTTCCTATGCTGTTTGGCAGTTTCCAATTTTGCCGGTAATAATTTCGATAGGTTTTATATTGACTTCAGTAATCATTTCAACATATAAACCTATTAAAAGAATTAATAAGATGTCCATAACTGACAATATAAATGAATTGTAAATTATTCTTTCTTATAGCTATATTTGCTGGTCATCTTAGTAGTATTATAATTAGTTCAATTAGAGGATTTAAACAGCTCTTTTATGGGCTGTTTTTTCTTAACTCTAAAATGATATAATGAATTATAAGATGTTTATTGATTAACATTTTCCCACATACGAGGCTTTTGAGAAATATGAAATTTTATCCATACTGACCACTCAAACCATGTCGAGAAAAGGCAACTGCTACGACAACGCACCCATGGAGAACTTCTTCAGTGTACTGAAAAGAGAAATCTACGACGGTCACATCTACCAGAGCCGGAGAGAACTCGTCCGGGCTATTAAAAACTTTATCCACTATTACAACAACGATCGAATCAAATAAAAGTTAGGAGGCTTGAGTCCAAAGCAATACCGTGAACGGATGCAATCTGCATATAACGAATATTATGTAAAACAAAATCGAGCAAGCATTTCGCTTGCTCGATTAAGTCCAACTTTATGGGGTCACTCTATCGCGGGTCTTTTTTTGTCGGAAATGGAATTGTTATCGGTGCCGGATCAGCGGGCAAGCCATTTTTCGATTTGCGCACCTTTTTTATAGCCCTCGTCGTAGAGGATGTTCATTTTCTCCAGATCCAATTTCAAGGTCTTCATGTGAAGGGTGGATTTGGGGGCGATGACGAGGGCGTTGTCGTCGGCCAATATGCGGCGCAGCTGACGGTTGTAGGTTTCGGCCCGCTTGGAAAGGGCCCGGGCCAGGGCGGGATATTCTCTCCGGAGGCGCAGGACGAAGTAGAGATCCCGCCGCGGGCGCCTGAAGTAATCCTTTGGCCGCGTCAAAATAACCACCGTCTTTGTCACGCCGTCGGCTTGCGCCTTCTCGATGGGAATGGGATCGGAGACGCCGCCGTCGACGTAGCGGCCGCCCTGAAACGCCAAAGGGCGATTGACCACCGGCACGCAGGCCGAGGCGGCGATAGCGCCGTAGCGGTCTTGGGCCAAATCGTCTTTTGTAAAATAGGTGGCCTCGCCTGTGAAGGCATCGGTGGCCACGATGACAAATTGCGCGGAAGAGGCCTTTACCCGATCCAGATCCAGGGGGTATTCCCCGTCGTGATTGGAAAGGGTGCCGTAGATGTAATCCAGATTAATGAAATCCCCTGTTTCCTTGTAGTGCTTCACGCCCATGTAGTCGTCGCGAAAGGCGTAGTCCGTGTAAAAGGTTTTGGAGCGGCCCGGCTGCTGTGCCAAGTAGCCGATTAAATTGCTGGCACCGGCGGAGACGCCGAGGCAGTAGTCGAATTGAATGCCATGATCCAAACAGTAGTCCAATACGCCGGCGCCGAACACGTCGCGCATGCCGCCGCCTACATCAATTATTCCAAGCATGTATCCCTCTTTTCGTTGACGAAATCTTGTTTTGTTTTCATTATTTCACGATTGATCGAAACTGACAAGATGGATTTTCCCGACACGTCCCGTTTTTTTCCCGGTCGATTGTTCCGCCTAAAAAAATATGGTACAATATTTCTGAAAAAGGGGGGCGTGGGGTTGATCCGATTTGATTTCATTCAATTGCATTTAAAGCACATGGCTTTTCGCGAGCTTGCTTTTTTACGCGAAAAATTCGACCACTCCACGGCCTTAGTGTAGGCATTTAAAGAGATACGGCACCCGTATCTCTTTTTTCACTTTTAGGAGGTTTTGTGCGTGGCTTCATAAGAGAAGCCGATGAAGAAGTATCCTTTTAAAACAATCAAGTAGCACGAACAAAGAAGGTATCGTTATATAGAAAGGATCAAACGCAAAGTATGTGTGGAGTTATTGGAATTTATAGCAAATCGAATGTGGCAACCAGTCTTTTTTACGGCATGAATTCGCTGCAGCACCGGGGACAGGAAGCCACGGGCATGGCCATCGACAATGGGGAGGAAATTCTGAGAAAGCGGGCCATGGGTTTGGTCATCGACGCCTACACGGAAGAAAGTTTGCGGGAGCTTGCGGGAAATATCGGCATCGGACACGTGCGCTATTCCACGGCGGAAGGTTCCCACGATTACAATATTCAGCCCATCATGGGCTTTGTCGGCGGGGAAACCATCGCCATCGCCAACGACGGGAATTTGGTGAACTACCAAGTGCTTCGGGAGCGCCTGGAAGAAGAGGGGATGATGTTTCAAACCACCAACGACACGGAAGTCATCTTGTACTTAATTACCCGCTACTACGATGGCGACATCGTGGCCGCCATTAAAAAGACCATGAAGGTCATTAAGGGCGCCTATTCCGTCACGGCCCTAGTCAAGGGCAAGGTGGTGGCCTTCAGAGATCCCAACGGCTTCCGCCCCTTGGTTTTAGGCCGCGACGAAGACGACGTCATCGTGGCCAGCGAGAATGCCGCCATTGAAATTATCGGCGGCCAAATGACCCGAGACATCGGCGCCGGGGAAATTCTCGTCATCGACGAAACGGGCATCCATTCCGATCACTTTGAATCGGAAGATACGCCGAAAAACTGCATTTTCGAATACGTCTACTTCGCCAGAAACGACGCCACACTGGACGACATTAACGCTTACACCTTCAGAAGACGCTGCGGCGAAATTTTGTGGGAAGAGGCGCCCTGTGATGTGGACCTCGTCGTTCCCGTGCCGGACAGCGGCATCCCCTCGGCCATCGGCTACGCCCAAGCGGCAAAGATTCCCTACGGCGAAGGCCTGGTGAAGAACCGCTACATGGGCCGCACCTTTATTAAGCCCACCCAAAAGGAACGGGACATGGCGGTAAAACTCAAGCTCAATCCCTTAGGCGACGTGGTGAAGGGAAAATCCATCGTCTTGTTGGACGACTCCATCGTGCGGGGCACGACGAGCCGCAATTTAATTCACCGCCTGCGCGAGGCCGGTGCCAAGGAAGTGCATATGCGCATCACCTCGCCGCCGGTAAAATATTCCTGCTACTACGGCATCGACACGCCGAACAGAAAACACTTAATCGCCGCCAATCAAAGCATTAAGGAAATCGAAGAAAACATCGGCGCCGATTCCTTGGCCTTTATCTCCATGGACGGCCTGGCACGCGCCGGAAAGAAGAGCATGGACAATTACTGCATCGCTTGTTTTAACGGGGACTACCCGGTAGACCCCACGGTTATTTAGGAGGCATTATGACTTTATCGTACAAAGACGCCGGCGTCGACATTACCGAAGGCAATCGCGCCGTCGAACTCATGAAAAAAGCCGTCGCATCCACCTACGACAAGAATGTATTAGGTGACATCGGATTGTTCTCAGGCGGCTACGACCTTTCCGCCGCCAAGGACATGGAACATCCCGTGCTTTTAGGCGCCACGGACGGCGTGGGCACGAAGCTCATGGTGGCCCAAATGATGGACATTCACGACACGGTGGGCATCGATCTCGTGGCCATGAGCGTGAACGATTTGATCTGCCAAGGCGCGAAGCCCCTGTTCTTTTTGGATTACGTGGCCACGGGCCGCGTGTCCGCTGAAAAAATGCAAAAGATCGTGGAAGGCGTGGCCGAAGGCTGCCGCCAATCGGGCTGCGCTTTAATCGGCGGTGAAACGGCGGAAATGCCCGGCATGTACGCGGAAGACGAATACGATCTGGCGGGCTTTGCCGTAGGTCTTTGCGATAAAAATAAAATCATCGACGGAAGCAAAGTAAAAGAAGGGGACGTGGTCATCGGCCTGGCCTCCAGCGGCCTTCACTCCAATGGCTATAGCCTGGCGCGGAAGCTGTTCTTCGATCACTTAAAATTGGACATTCACAGCACCGTGGAAGGCCTTGAAGGCACGGTGGGCGAGGTGCTCCTTCGCCCCACCCGCCTCTATGTGAAGCCCGTCTTGGGTCTGATGGACGAGGTGGAAGTGAAGGGCGTCTCGAACATTACCGGCGGCGGATTCATCGAAAACATTCCCCGCATTCTCTCCGACGATTTAAACTGCACCATCGAAAAGGGCAGCTGGGACAAGGGCGATCTCTTCACCTTTATCGAAAACACCGGCGCCATCGCCGAAGAAGAGCTCTATCGCTCCTTTAACATGGGCATTGGCATGGTTCTTATCGTGGCCAAAGACGAAGCGGAAAAAGCCCTGGCCTATTTAAATGAAAAGACCGACGAAAAAGCCACGGTGATCGGCGAAATCACCGCAGGCGAAGGCAAGACCGTGCTGAAATGAAAATCGCCGTATTTATTTCCGGCTCCGGGACCAATTTGCAGTCCCTCCTCGATGCCGAGGCGGAGGGGTTTTTCAAATCGGAAATCGCCCTGGTCGTCTCCAATCGCCGCGACGCCTATGGCCTCGTGCGGGCGAAGGAAGCGGGCAAGGCCACTTTTGTGGAAAAAGACGGCGACCTTATGGCCGTCTTGGAAGCGAACGAGATCGACTTTATCGTCCTCGCCGGCTATTTAAAAATCCTCGGGAAGGATCTTTTGACGCGCTACGCCGGGCGCATCATTAACATCCATCCGGCCCTTCTGCCGAAATACGGCGGCAAGGGCATGTACGGCCTCCACGTCCACGAGGCCGTGTTCGCCCACGGGGAAAAGAGAAGCGGCGCCACGGTGCACTACGTCACGGAAACCGTCGACGGCGGCGCCATCCTGCTTCAATCTTCCGTGGACATAGAAAAATTAACGTCGCCGGAAGCCATTCAACAAACGGTGCTCGTCTTGGAGCATCAATTACTTAAGACAGCCATTCGATTTTGCGAGGAGGGCATACTATGAAATACGCATTGCTGTCCGTTACGGACAAGACAAATATTGTGAGCTTCGCCAAGGGCCTGGTGGATCTGGGCTTCACCCTTTTGTCCACCGGCGGCACCTTGAGAGCCATCGCCGAAGGCGGCGTGGAGGTCACCCCCATTGATGCCTACACAGACTTTCCCGAAATGCTCGACGGCCGGGTAAAGACCCTGCACCCGAAAGTACACGGCGGAATTTTATTTAAACGCCACGAAAAGAGCCACGTGGATACGGTGAAGGAACACGGCATCGGCGCCATCGACTTGGTCTGCGTCAATCTCTACGCCTTTGAAGAAAGCTACAAGCAAAAGAAATCCGAAGCGGACATGATCGAAAACATCGACATCGGCGGCCCCTCCATGGTGCGCTCCGCGGCGAAAAATCACAAAGACGTGCTCATCGTCACCGATCCCTGCGATTACGACGACGTGCTCAGCGTATTAAAAGAAGGAAAAGACGACCTCGCCTTCCGTCGGAAGCTCGCCATGAAGGCCTTCAGCAAAACCGCCTATTACGATTCCATGATCGCCCGCTACTTCAAGGAAGTTACCGGGGAAGAGGACGATCTCTTGACCATCGGCCTGAAGAAAGATGCGGATCTGCGCTACGGGGAAAATCCCCATCAAAAGGCCGCGGTCTATTCCGATCCCATGGTCAACAGCTACTTCAGCCACCTGAAACAGTTCCAAGGCAAGGAACTTTCCTACAACAACTACAACGACTTTAACACGGCGGTCAGTCTCGCCGGGGAATTCGACGAAGAAAAAGACGGCATTATCTGCGTCGGCTTAAAACACGCCACCCCCTGCGGCGTCGCCTTAGGCGAAACCGATGTGGACGCGTACAAGAAGATGTTTGAAGCGGACAGCCTCTCCATTTTCGGCGGCATCGTGGCCTTAAACACTACTGTAGACAAGGCCTGCGCCGAAGAAATGGTAAAAATCTTCCTGGAAGTGGTCGCGGCAAAAGACTTTACCGACGAGGCCCTGAAGGTCTTTAAACAAAAGAAAAACCTGCGGGTGATTCAAGTGGACTACGAAGCCGGCACCATGAAAAAAGAAATGCGCTTCGCAAGCGGCAAGGTTCTGGTTCAAGATACGGATCTCGACGCGGCGGAAGACTACAAAGTCGTCACGGACAAGGCGCCCACGGAAGCTGAAAAACGGGACCTCCTCTTCGGCATGAAGGTGGTAAAATACGTGCGCTCCAACGCCGTGGTCCTCATTAAAGACGGCATGACCTTGGGCGTGGGCGGCGGCGAAACCAGCCGCATCTGGGCCCTTGAAAATATCTTTAACCACAATCCCGATCGCGATTTCACAGGCTCCGTCATGGCCAGCGACGCCTTCTTCCCCTTCGACGACTGCGTCAAGGCGGCGGCGGAAAAGGGCGTGAGCGCCATTATGCAACCGGGCGGCTCCATTCGCGACGAGGATTCCATCAAAGCTTGTAACGAAAAAGGACTGTCCATGGTATTTACGGGCGTCCGTCACTTTAAACATTAAGGAGGCATTGTGAAGGTACTAATTGTCGGCGGCGGCGGTCGCGAGCACGCAATCGGCCATGCCATCGCCAAAAACAAAGAGGTAGAAAAAATTTACTTTGCACCGGGCAACGGCGGCACGGAAGATGTAGGCGAAAACATCGCCATTTCCGCTGACGACATTCAAAGCCTGTTGAAATTCGCCAAAGACATGGCCGTGGATTTAACCGTCGTCGGCCCCGAAGCGCCCCTGGTCGACGGCATCGTCGATGATTTTGAAGATGCGGGCCTTACGATTTTCGGTCCCAGAAAAGAAGCGGCACAGCTGGAAGGCTCCAAGCTCTTTACGAAGGAATTTTGCATGCGCCACAACATTCCCACGGCGGCCTATTCCGAATCCACGGATCGCGATACGGTGCGCCAAGCGGCCATGAATCTTCTCGCGGATAAAGGCGTCTGCGTTTTAAAAGCCGACGGCTTGGCCGCCGGAAAAGGCGTGGCAATCGCCTATTCGGAAGCGGAGATCGAGGCCTTCTTGATCGACGTCTATGAAAAAGACCGCTTCCATACGGACCGCGTCGTCGTGGAAGAATTCCTTGAAGGCTTTGAAATGAGCCTGCTCGCTTTCTGCGACGGCAAAACCATCGTGCCCCTTTCCACGGCCAAGGACCACAAATCCATTTACGAAGGCGGCCGGGGACCGAACACCGGCGGCATGGGCAGCTACGCTCCCAATGTGGAAGCTTTGCCCCTGTTGGATGCCATCGACGAAAAATTGGTGCGCCCCTTTATGGAAGGCTTGAAAAAAGACGGCATGGATTTCCGCGGCCTGATTTTCATGGGCATTATGATTACCGACGCCGGCCCGGAAATTCTCGAATACAATTGCCGCTTCGGCGATCCGGAAACCCAATCGGTGCTGGAACGCCTCGACGGCGATCTTTTGGACATTATGATGGCCACAGCCAAGGGCGAATTGGACAAAGTGTCCGTAAAAGAAAACGACAAGAAAGTCGTGTCCCTGACCTTAGCCAGCGGCGGCTACCCCGAATCCTCGGAAAAAGGCGTTGAAATCACCATTCCCGAGGACTTAAAAGGCGTCACCGTCTTCCACGCCGGCACGAAGATGGAAGACGGAAAGCTCGTCACCGACGGGGGACGGGTGCTCACCGTCACCGCCGTAGGCGATACCTTCGAAGAGGCCGTTGCCGCAGCTTACGCCGGCGCGGAAAGAATTCAATTCGAACATAAACAAATCCGCCGTGACATCGGCCCCATGATCAGCCGCGTCTACGTGGGCAGAAAGCTCGGCTTCGACAATGCGGCCAAGGGTCTCGCCGCCCAATTAAACGAAGAGCTGGGCATTCATCTGGACGACGTGAAAATTTACGCCCGCTACGATCTGGAAGGCCTGACGGCTGCGGAAGTGGATCGCCTCACAAAAGAAGTGCTTTCCGAAGCCCCGAGCGACGTGGTCTTTGCCGATGCCGACGCCTTCAAGCTCCAGTCTGACATGGATCACGGCCTCGTGGTGGAATACCAAACGGGTCAATACGATCAGCGCCAAGCCGGCGTTTTGGATACGGCTACGGCCATTTTCGGCCACACCCACCTGGAAGCCACCTGCGCTACGGTCTACGATTTTATCGGCGACATCGACGAAGACGACTACGCCGCCATCGTGAAGCACTTGGTAAATCCCGTGGATCAAAGGATCGGAAACCTATTCGGCGTGCCTACCACCATTAAAAAAGAGTCGGAAAAGAATACGGACAACGCCGTGATCGAAGGCTTTATTTCCTGGAACGAAGAGGAATTAAAGCGCCGCTTCGATGCCATGGATCTGGCCATGAGCTTTGAAGACTTCGCCTTTATCCAAGACCACTTTAAAGACGTGGGCCGAGACATTAACGAAACGGAATTGGCGATTTTGGACACCTATTGGTCCGACCACTGCCGCCACACCACCTTTAACACGGCCCTGGAAATCGAATTCGACGAAGGCGTGGATGAAAAAATTACCGCCGCCTACGATCGCTACATGAAAACGCGGGAAGAGTTAAACCGCAAAAAGCCCGTAAGCCTCATGGATCTCGGCACTTTGGTGGCGAAACACCTAAAGGCCGAAGGCGTAAAGACAAATATGGAAGAATCGGAAGAAATTAACGCCTGCTCCATACGCGTGGACGTGGTGGCGGAAGATCTCCGCACAGGCGATGAAGAAACCATTCCCTATCTTCTCATGTTTAAAAACGAAACCCACAACCACCCGACGGAAATCGAACCCTACGGCGGCGCTTCTACCTGTTTGGGCGGCTGCATTCGCGATCCCCTTTCCGGCAGAGCCTTTGTCTATCAGGCCATGCGCCTCACGGGAAGCGGCGATCCCACCATGCCCATTGAAGACACTTGGGAAAGCAAGCTGCCCCAAAAGAAGATCACCACGGAAGCCGCCAACGGCTACGCCTCCTACGGCAATCAAATCGGCATTCCCGCCGGCCTCGTGGAAGAACTTTACCACGACGGCTACATGGCCAAGCGCATGGAAGTAGGCGCCGTAGTCGGTGCCGCTCCCGAAAGCAATGTATGGCGCGGCGAACCGAAGCCCGGGGATTTGATCCTCTTAATGGGCGGTCGCACGGGCCGCGACGGCATCGGCGGCGCTACGGGAAGCAGTAAAAAACACACGGCGGCCTCCTTGGCCACGGCCGGTGCGGAAGTGCAAAAGGGCAACGCCCCGCAAGAGCGCAAGCTCCTGCGTTTGTTCCGCCGCCCGGAAATCGCCTCCCGCATTAAGCGCTGCAACGACTTCGGTGCCGGCGGCGTCTCCGTCGCCATCGGCGAACTGGCTCCGGGGATTCGCGTGCAATTGGACAAAGTGCCCTTGAAATACGCGGGCCTCAAGCCGAAAGAAATCGCCATCTCCGAATCCCAAGAACGCATGGCCGTGGTCATCGAAAAAGAAGACCTGCCCCTCTTCGAAGAAATGAGTCGGGAAGAAAATCTTGAAATGACCGTGGTAGCGGAAGTTACTGAAGAGGCCGCCATGCGCCTTTACTACGAAGACAAGTGCATCGTGGACTTGGACCGCGCCTTTATCGACACCGCCGGCGTGGACCGGAGTCAAAAGGTGAAGGTGGAAAAAGATCCCACTTGCCGCTATCTGAATCGCTACGACGATTACAAGGCCAAAGACATTTTAAAACGCATGGGCGATTTAAATGTGGTGAGCCAAAAGAATTTAATCGAAAAATTCGACAACAGCGTCGGCCGCGGCACGGTGCTCATGCCCTTAGGCGGCAAGATGCAGCTCACCCCTACCCAAGCCATGGCGGGGCTCATTCCCGTAGAAGGGAAGAAGAGCCAAACGGCCAGTGTCATGAGCTACGGCTCGAATCCCGAATTTCTTTCGGAAAATCAATACCTGGGCGCCTACTACGCCGTGGTTGAATCCGTGGCAAAACTCGTGGCCACCGGCGCGGAAATCTGCGACATGTACTTCACCTTCCAAGAATATTTCGAAAAACTCGCCGAAGACGAAACCCGTTGGCAAAAGCCCTTAAAGGCTCTCTTAGGCGCCTTCGACGCTTGCATGGATTTTGAAATTCCTCCCATCGGCGGAAAAGACTCCATGAGCGGCACCTTCCGGGACAAAGACGTTCCGCCCACCTTGGTCTCCTTCGCCATCGCCCCCATGGCGGCGAAAGATGTTCTCGGCAATGCCTTCACGGCGGCAGGGAACAAGCTGGGCATCGTGGAAGCAAAACGATTAGGCGACGGCAGAATCGACATCGACGCCTTTAAGGCATCGGCCAAGGTCCTGAAAAAAGAAATGGCGACGGGGAATATTCTTTCCGCCGCAGCCATTACCCACAAGGGCACCTTGCCGGGGATGATTATCTCGGCTTTAGGCAACGATCTCGGCTTCGACGTCGAGCTGGATGACCTTTGCAACGCCCGCTACGGCGACATCATCGTGGAATACAAAGAAACCTTCGACGGCGTAAAAGCCATCGGCAGCCTGACAGAATCCGGCTATGTGGTAAACGGCGAAACCCTCGATGAAAAAGCAATTAAAAACGCCTACATGACGGGACTGGACAAAGTCTTCCCGCCGGAAATTCACGATCAAAAGAAAGCTTTGGCCACGGTACAAATCGCAAGTAGCCGCACGGAAAACGCCGCCGCAAAAGACAGCTGCCGCGTGCTCATCGCCTGCTTCCCGGGCACCAACAGCGAATACGACACGAAAGATGTGTTCACCAAGGCCGGCGCCGAAGCGGAAGTCTTTATCTTCAAGAATCAAACGGCGGAAGAAACGGTGAAGAGCATTTCGGAACTTGCCGAAAAGATCAAAGAAGCGGACATCTTCGCCATTCCCGGCGGCTTCAGCTTCAGCGACGAACCGGACGGCTCGGCGAAATTTATCGCCAATATCCTTCGCACCGAGGTCGTGAAATCCGCCGTGGATCATTTGGTGAAGGAAAAGAAAGGCCTGGTACTCGGCATCTGCAACGGCTTCCAAGCCCTGATTAAATCCGGCTACCTGCCCTACGGCGAAGCCCGCGTGCAAGAAGGCGATTCGCCTACTTTGACCTTCAACGACAATTCCCGCCACGTGGCCCGCATGGTCACCACCCAAGTCATGACCAACGATTCGCCCTGGCTCATGTACCTGAATCCCGGCGACGAATACGCCGTGCCCATCAGTCACGGGGAAGGTCGGCTGGTTCTTTCCGAAGAACAGGCGAAGGCACTGGTCGAAAACAATCAAGTGGCCTTTACCTATGTGGACAATCCCAACGGCAGCGAATTCAATATCGAAGGGCTCATCAGCCCCGACGGCCACATCTTAGGAAAGATGGGCCACATCGAACGGGTCGAAGACAATCTCTTTAAAAACATTCCGAATATGAAGATCATGCCGGTGATTCAAGCGGGCGTGGACTACATTTTGGGAAAGAAAAATAAATAATTCGAAAGGCCTTCCTGCGGGGAGGCTTTTTCGTTACATAAGTTACGGAATTTTTCAGGAAAATACCGTACACTGAACTTGACCTTTTGAAAAAGACAAAGGATAATTGAGCCTATGAACTATCGAATCAACAATTTACATCGGCCCATCGACTCGAAACCCGAAGCCTACGAGGCCGAAATCGAAAAAATCACCGGATTAAAGGCCGGCGACTACACCTGGCGCCGCCACCGGGAGTCCGTGGACGCGAGGAAGGGGCGCACCATGCGCTTCACCGCCGCCGTGGACATAATCACGGACAAAAAAGTGCGCAAAAACAAACAGATCCTTCCCGTAAGAGAAAAGCCCTACGATTTGTCGCCCATAGAAACGGCGGAGCGGCCCGTCGTCGTCGGCGCGGGACCGGCCGGGCTCTTCTGCGCCTGGGTGCTCGCCAAGCGGGGCATGGCGCCGATCCTTTTGGAGCGAGGCGACGCCGTGGAAGATCGCGTGAAAAAAGTGGAAGCCTTTTGGGAAACCGGCGAGCTGGATCCCGAGAGCAATGTGCAGTTCGGCGAAGGAGGCGCCGGCACCTTCTCCGACGGCAAACTCACCAGCCGCTCCAAAGATCCCCGTGGTCGCACGGTGCTTGAGTTGTTCAGCCGCCTGGCGGTGGATGAGAGCATTCTCTACAAGAAAAAGCCTCACGTAGGCACCGATGCCCTGAGAAAGGTTTTGGTTCTTTTAAGAAAAGAACTGGAGCATATGGGAGCGGAGATCCACTTCCGCACGGCGTTAAAATCCATTACAAAAGATGAAGAGGGCTATCTCCTCACAACAAACAGCGGGGATTTTCGCGCCAAATATGTGGTCTTCGCCTTGGGCCACTCGGCTCGTGACAGCTTTTATATGCTTCACGAAAAGGGCGTGGCCATGGAGCAGAAACCCTTCGCCGTGGGCTTTCGCATCGAAGAGCCACAGGCCGCCATCAATGAAAGCCAGTACGGGGACATGTGCCGCTTCCTTCCCGCCGCCGATTACAGCCTCACCGCCAAAGTGGAAGAAAAGGGCGTCTACACCTTCTGCATGTGCCCCGGGGGCAAAGTGGTGGCCGCCGCGTCGGAGGAAGGCGGCGTCGTGACCAACGGCATGAGCTACAAGGCGCGGGACGGGGAAAATGCCAACGCCGCCGTCCTCGTCACCGTGGATCACACCACCTACGGCGAAGGCGTTCTCGCCGGCGTGGAATTTCAGCGCGAAATCGAGCGGAAGGTCTTCGCCATGACGAACAGCTACAAGGCGCCGGTTGAAAGCGCGAGCAGCTACCTTTACGGCGAGAAAACGGCGGCCGTTACGCCGACCTACAAGCCCGGCACATTTTTTGCAGACCTGCATACCATTTATTCCGAGGAACTGGACCGTGCCTTGACGGAAGGGCTCAAAGACATGGGCCGCCGCTTCCCGGCCCTCATCGAAAAGGCGCTGCTCACGGCGCCGGAGACCCGCTCCTCTTCGCCGGTGCGGATCACGAGAGATTCGGCGTCGTTGGAATCCATAAGCCACGAAAACCTCTATCCCGCCGGGGAAGGGGCGGGCTATGCCGGGGGTATCGTCTCCTCCGCCATGGACGGCATGCGCGTGGCGGAAAAAATCATCGAAAAGGAGAAAAACCATGTACGGAATTGATGTACTCATGAAAGAACACGAACAGATCCTGCGCTTCACCGGGATCATTCGCCGCTATTTAGTCAAGGCATTGGAAGGGGAGGTTTTGTTTCAAGACGAAGTACTTCCCATGATCGAATTTATTCGCAATTATTCCGACGCCCATCACCACGGCAAGGAAGAAGACATTCTCTTTCGCTACATGCTCGCGGATTTAGGCCCCGTGGCGGAAAAAATCGTGCGCCAAGGCATGTTTGCCGAACACGATCAGGCGCGAAACATCGTGAGGAATTTAGACGAGGCGTGGCAAGTGTGGGAAGCTGATCCCACCGATGAACATCTCCTGGATGTCTTCGGGCTCATGTACAACTACGCCTTTTTGCTGGAGGCCCACGCCGAGCGTGAAAACGCCGTGGTCTATCCCTTTGCCGAAAGGAACCTAAGTCCCGAGCGTTTAGAGGCCGTGGATCGGGAGACGAAAGCATTTGAAACCGAACACGCTGCGCGTAGGGAAAACTACCTGAAGGAATTGGACCGTTGGGAAGGGCTTTTGGAAAATAAAAAGGCCTAAACAATTGACAGGAAGCCGGATATTTGATAAGATTACTCCGTAAACCAAATCCGGAAAACCGGAAAAAGCGGCTTGATACAAGCCCCTTTTTTATTGAGTTTATTTCCATTAATTTAGTCAGAGGAGGTGTGTGATGGCAGATCGCGTCACATTAGAATGCACAGAGTGCAAGCAAAGAAACTATGTCACGTACAAGAACAAGAAAAATACGCCTGAACGTATGGAAATCAAGAAGTATTGCAAATTCTGCAAGACTCATACGGTCCACAAGGAGACGAAGTAAGGAGAGATACGATGGCGCAAAAATCCACTACGCCGAAAGTTGAGGAAAAACAATCCTTGACGAAATATTTTCGCGGTGTCAAAAGGGAATTTAAACGGGTCGTATGGCCGACGAAAAAACAATTATTCCAATATAGCTTAATCGTTATTTTCGTAAGCATCGTCACCGCCCTGTTTCTTTACGCCGTTGACTTTGTCTTTAGCCACATTATGGGCCTGATTTTCGGCATATAAGCGGTATGGAGGATTTCAATTGACAGATGATTTAAATCGCACCCAGGGCGAAACCTCTCAGGAAGAAGCCCATTGGTATGTGATCCATACCTATTCCGGCCACGAAAACAAAGTCAAAGACAATATGGAATCCATGGTGAAAAATCAGGATCTAGGCGACATGATCTTTGATGTCCAGGTTCCCATGGAAGATTACGTCGAAGAAAAAGACGGCGTAAAGAAATTAAAGGAACGCAAAATGTTCCCTTCCTACGTCCTGGTAAAAATGATTATGAACGATAAATCCTGGTACGTCGTCAGAAATACCAGAGGCGTCACCGGCTTTGTCGGCCCGGGGAGCAAACCCATTCCCCTGTCCGACGAAGAAGTCAAGCACTTAGGCGTGACGAAAAAAGAAGCCCTGTCGGATACCTATGCCGTGGGCGATCGCGTCAAAGTTCTGACGGGACCCTTCGAAGATTTCGTCGGCATTGTCAAAGAGCTGGACGAGGAAAATCGAAAGGTGAAAGTCACCATTTCCATGTTCGGCCGCGACACATTGGTAGAATTGGATGTCAACCAATTAACCGAGGCATAAACGTAAGCACATTAAGAGTGGGAGGGAAACCCCGCAAAACCACATTAGGAGGTGTACTATGGCAAAGAAAGTCATAGCAATCGTTAAATTACAAATCCCCGCAGGCAAGGCAACGCCGGCACCGCCGGTCGGTACCGCCCTCGGGCCCCACGGCGTTAACATTATGGAATTTACCAAAGCATTTAACGCCAAGACGCAAGACCAAGCCGGCATGATCATTCCGGTTGTCTTGACCGTCTACCAAGATCGTTCCTTTACCTTTATTACCAAGACCCCGCCGGCAGCCGTCTTAATTAAAAAAGCGGCAGGCATCGACAAGGCAAGCGGCGAGCCCAACAAGAACAAAGTGGCCAAGATCACCAAAGATCAATGCCGTCAAATTGCCGAAACGAAAATGCCCGACTTAAACGCAGCCGATGTCGAAGCGGCCATGCGCATGATCGCCGGTACGGCACGCAGCATGGGCGTCGAAGTAGAAGGTTAGTGGGAGAAATTCCATTTCGTTTGAACCACAAGGAGGTTAAACATGCCTAAGAGAGGTAAAAAATATCAAGACAGTCTTAAACTCGTCGATCGTTCCAATCTCTACGATGTGAACGAAGCCATTGAATTGGTACAAAAGACCGCCGTCGCTAATTTCGATGAAACCATCGAGCTCGCCGTTCGTCTCGGCGTCGACCCCCGTCACGCCGACCAACAAGTCCGCGGCACCGTCGTCCTGCCTCACGGCACCGGTCGTACGGAACGCATCTTGGTCTTCGCTAAGGGCGAAAAGGCAAAAGAAGCCGAAGAAGCCGGCGCAGATTACGTCGGCGGCGAAGAGCTCATGAAGAAGATCCAAGATGAAAACTGGTTCGAATTCGATGTCGTCGTGGCAACACCCGACATGATGGGCGTCGTCGGTCGCATCGGTCGTGTTTTAGGTCCCAAGGGCCTCATGCCGAACCCGAAAGCCGGCACCGTTACCTTTGAAGTAGCACAAGCCGTGCAAGAAATCAAAGCAGGTAAAGTTGAATACCGCGTCGACAAAGCGGCCATCATCAACGTACCCATCGGCAAGAAATCCTTCGGTACCGAAAAACTTACCGAAAACTTCAAAACCTTAATGTCTGCCATTATTCGTTCGAAACCGGCAGCAGCCAAAGGTCGCTACTTGCGCTCCGTCACCGTGGCTTCCACCATGGGCCCCGGGATCCGCGTAAACGGCTCTAAATTAATGGATTAACAAGATAAAAGATTGCGCTCGCCTCGGCGGGCGCTTTTCTTTTGCAAACAAAGCCTTGAATCTTAGCAAAAGCTTAGATGCGCCGACTCTTTTTCTTTAGCGGCCTCTGCTATAATGAGAAAAAAGGGGGAGATGAAATGAAAAAAGGATTATTCGCCGCGCTTCTCTTGCTTTTTTTGGTGGGCTGCACGGCGCCGGCGTCGCGAACGATCGATCATGTGATCTTTTGCGGTCAACTATTGGACGCAACGGATTACATAGGAAAAGACGGCAAGGCATTCATCGACGAAGCGGTGGTCATGGAAAAGGCCTGCTATCTGCCCGTGAAAGACGATAAAAATGTGTCCTTTAAAACGACGCGGGAGAAGATCATTCAAATTCCCATTGGAAAAGATACCGTCCTCCTTCAAGGCGACAAACGCTACGTGAACATGGAAGAAGTCTTTGAATCCCAGAAAAAAACCGTCTGCTACGATGAAGAGAAGCACCTCCTCGTCCTGGGCACCTTCGACCGGAAGGATTTGGCATACAGCGACATCACGCAAAAAGAAACCCTAAGCGATCCCGCCATTACCTGGGATTGGCCGGAAGACGGCATCGAAGGGGTGGAGGTGGTAAAGGGCAAAGACAGCATCGCCTTTAAGTTTAAAGCCACCGGCGAAATCTTAGGCACCATTGAAGAAAACCCAAAAGACTTTCCGAAAAAAGATCAGCTCCTCTTAGGTGCGAAAGACGGAAACTATTTGGTGGCCACAGTGAAAGAAAAAGAACCGCGAAAACAGGGCGAGGTGCCGAGCCGCCGCTCCTACGCCATCGACGGAATTATGTCCCTATTGACCTCGGTAAAAATGTAAAAAATTTCATACCAAAGGGCGAAAGCATCTCCACGGAGGTGCTTTTTTTGTGCCATTGAAAAGCAAAGATTGAAATTAAAATAACCCCCTGTTTACCGTGGGAAAAACCTTGAAATCTTCGGGATAAGGGAGCGATGAGAAATGATATCACTCCCCGGGCGTTAACCGAGGTTAACGAAAAAATTATACCGAATCCATTGATAAAGTCTATCGGCTTAATTAATATAATGATAGCAACAATCAGTTAGTTTTTATCAAACCATAGACAGAAGGAGGAACATGAATGAAACGACACATAGCACTCTTGTTGGCTTTTTGTATGCTGCTGACAAGTTTTCCTGTAAGCAGTGTCCACGCCAATGGGGCGAAGGAAGTGCCTCAGGGCATTGTCTTCGACACATCGGAAGGTGCTTTGAAAATAGGATTTGCAGGCGATGAGCCCGGAGAAGCACAAAGCGATTGGATGCGAAGCATCACGGCGATTAAAATCAACAAGCAATCTTATTACAGAGAGGGCACGTCGACAGGCGAGGCGAATTACACCTTCGGATATGATGAAGACGAAGGAAAGATCATCATCGACAATCATGTCCTCGTCTTGCCGGAAAATCTCATTGAGATTACGGCGCAAGGTTATACCTTTTATAAAGGCGTGATCAAAAACGAAAACATAAAGAAAATGGCAGACGGTCTGACGATCACATCCATTGAAACAGGCCAATCCAGCACGGATCCCGTGGGAACTTATGTCGGTGTTCGATTGAGATACGCCCATGATTCCAACGGTGGCGCATTAACTTACTTATTAAAAAATAATGTGGAAAAAGTCGTCATCGACGGCAAGACGCTGAACTTTATAGGCAGCGACAATTATCCCAATCTCCTCTGGCAAGGCGGCGTTTTCCGCACTTGGGATAAGATGAAAGACGCGGCGGCCATTGTAGAAAACTTCGGCAGAAAAACCGCCCACGAATTTAAAATTATTATGAAAGACGGCTCGGAAGTCGTGAAGACGGAAGCGGGCTATGTGGACGAAAACAAAGAACCTGCGCCGAATAATAAACTTAGCCAAGTGAATACCGGCGGCATGGCAGAAGGTTTGGAAATTACCGGTGTGGGAACGCCTGAAAAATTAGGCAACGCCCTGATCCTTTCAAGTGATACGCCGCAAGATCAATGGCATACCAAATACTTCCAAAACATTCGTTACATCCTCGTCGACGACAATCAAGGCAATGATTTAAGACCGGGCTTTACAAACTTCTTTATCGATGCGAAGAAAGACACGAGAGATCTTACGCTGTTTAATGGGAAGCTCGAATTTGCCATGACGGGCTTAAAATTACTGGACAACAAGGCCCACAAAATCGAAATCGGCTTTAAAGACGACAATACCATTACCTACACCCAAGCGGGCTATGTAGCGCCGAAAGAAATTAAATTCGATGTGAAGAAATACATTGAAAAGGAAGATAAAAAGCAAAAACCGGAAACGGGCAATGAAAACACATTGGCGAAGCGCTTCCAAATCGAGCGCATCGGTTTCTCTAAAAACTGGAAAAAGGAATACGACTACAGTACGCCTAAAATTTTCTTTAAAAACCTTCCGCTGAGTTCCAATAGGGAAGAGAGCAATGCTTTAGAAGAAGCCATGAAGAATGCCTCTTTCCAAATCAATGGCGGAGAAAAAATTACCAATGTTCAAGGTTGGATCACGCGCGGTTCGACGGAATGTTTTGAAGCTTATTCTACCAGTGAATATGGCGGACCGGCTTTAGGGAAAGCAATAAAAGAAGCCGGGGAAGATCCTCATATTGTAGTTACCTTCTCCGACGGTTCCGTTTGGGACAACAAACCGGGCGAAAGCGGCCACGAAACGCCGGCACCTGAAACCGGAAAGAAAGACGAATACCCCATTCAAAACATTATCTTTAGAATCAATGGAGCCTCACCGCAATTGGAATTGGATTTCGGTTCGGCTCAAAAGGCAAAAGAAGTTGGAAACGAAATTAAGACCATTAAGATCAACGGAAAAGCATACGACAAATCGACCTTTGGTTTTAGTACGGTCACCGATCACTACGTTTCCAACGATGTAGAAATCGCCAAAGCCCTTTACGGCAAGAGCGAAATCAAAGTGGAAATTACCTACAACGACAACACGACGGCGACCAAAACCGTGACCATTAAGCCCGTGGCAGATCCCAATGCGCCGAAACCGCAACCGGAAGAGCCGACGCTCGTCACCAAAGTCGATGCTGCCACAGGCGTAAAAGCGGAATACATGTCCGATGTCTTTGAAGAGGGAACGGAATTTAAAGTAGAGAAAGTCGAAAAAGCGACATTCTTAAAAACCTATAAAAATGCTGCCAAGGAAATTGAAAATGCAGGCAACTTCACCGCCTACACTGTTTCTTTCGTAAAGAACGGAGCAAAGCAAGGTACGATTAAGAATGTGAAGCTATTCTTCCCCCTAGGCAGCCACAACAAGACAGGCGTTAATTTATATCAAGCCTATGCTTACGAAGATGACGACGATCAACTGCAAACGGGAACCTACAAAGTGGAACCGAAAGTGGAAGGGGATTTTATCACCTACTCCACCAACACCTTTACCACCTACGCCATGACAAGCGACAAGATGATCACCAAAACCGACGACGCGGCGAAGGTAACGGTTGAATACCCGAAGGGCGCGTTCAAAGACGGAACGGAATTAAAAGTTGTAAGTGTCACAGGCGATCAATTTGTAAAAGACAATGAAGCGGTGAAATCTGTTGCCGAAAAAGCCAAGACTGTAACGGCTTTTGACATCAGCTTCTTGCTTAACAATGCGAAACAACAGCCGAAGCGCAAAATCATGGTGACCCTTCCCCTTGGGGCCCACGATAAAGACAGCGTAAAGGTTTACCATTACGACAAAGAAAGTACAGCGGCACCCGAACTTGTAAAAGGCGTGAAGATCCAAGGGAACAACATCGTCTTTGAAGCGGACAAATTCAGCTACTACTTCGTCACTTCCGGCGTAAAAGATAAGCCGGGGGATACAAGGAAGCTCAATGAACGATTCGCCATTGAAGCGGTGAAACTCGAAACCTCAAGCTACGGCTCGAAATCACTAAAGATTTACTTTAAAAACTATCCGAACAAAGATGAAAAAGAAGCACAAAAGGCCTTAGCCAAGGCCATAAAGGAAGCCACCTTTACGATTAACGGCAGGGAATCCGTTAAGAATGTGGAAGGCTACTGCTCCTACGGCAGCGTCAATGCCTTCGACGTCATTAGCAGAGACCTGCAAGAGGCCATAGAAAAGGCGGGAGAAAATCCTCACATTAAAGTGGTCTTCTCCGACGGAAGCCAGTGGGAAAACAGAAAAGCCGGCGAGGCACCTGCGAAGACCGACAACTTCAATTTAACGGACAAGCTTCCCGACGGCGTATACACCATTCGATTTATGGCATCGAGAGAGGGCGAAACCACAGACCTTCCTATGGTAAGCGGCATTATCGGCAATCGCGCCAGGCTTGTCGTAGAGGACGGCAAAATGACCTTGTCCTTGCGAGCAGGCAGACTGGCGAATCTAATACTGGACCTAGGCATGAAGATCGACGGTCAATTTAAATCCGGCGTAAAAACCACCGATGGCTTAAAACAAGATCAAGCCATCTACACTTGCGAAGTGAAGGACTTGGATCAAATTCAAAAGCTCGCTGTTCTTGTAAACGGCATGATGGGAGGAAGTGCCGACAAAAAAGATCAGTTCGATAAGTATACAAAGGCCGACCTCCACTTTAAAGCCCCTATTAAAAAAGGCTTTACAGGCTATGACGATCCCACGGATCCCGAAGCACAAAAGAAGAGAAACGCCGACAATCTTACCTTGAAGCTTATCGATGCCGGCGTAAAGGATTTGGACGATGACGGCAAGCTTTCCCCTGAAGAATTGCAAAAGGCCACGGGCCACCTGGATCTTTCCGGAGAAAAAATCGCTAAGACGCCGGATATTTCCATGTTGAAGGATCTCGGCCCCGGCGTGACGGGCATCGAGCTTTCCAGCAACGACATTACCGAAATTCCCGCAGGGCTTTTCGATAAGATGACGGGCCTCACCCATATTAATATTTACGGCAACAAGCTCGAAAGCCTTCCCAAGGGCATTTTCGATAACAACGAATACCTCTCCACCTTGTGGATGTCCGGGAACAAATTGAAAGACCTGGACAAAGGCCTGTTGGCGAAAAACAAATACATCAAGGAGATCGACCTGTCCAACAACGGCATTGAAAAACTGCCGGAAGGCTTCTTAAAAGATGCGAGTCGCCTGGAAACCTTCTATGCTTCCGAAAACAAATTGACCAGCCTGGACGGAGTTTTGGCGGACAAGTATAGACGCTTGAGAATCATCAATGTGAACGACAATGAATTGACAGCCCTGCCGGAAGCATTCGGCAAGTACAAATCCTTGGAAGAACTTCGCGCCAACAACAACAGGCTGAAGGCCCTTCCGAAGACCATGGATCAATTAAACAGACTGGTATCTCTTTACCTGGAAAACAACGAAATTGAATCCCTGCCGGAAAGCCTCTGGCTGCGCATGGCGGATAACGCCAATAAATACGCCACGAAGTATCCGAATTTAATCGTAAAGGGCAATCTGTTGAAAAACATTCCCTTCGATAAAATCGCGGCAAAAGCAAGCGGTCAACGGGTGCGCTTCAATAAATTCGACGTATCCTGCAACTACTTGAAATCTACCTTGACGGACGCCGAATTGGCCATCATTAAAAAAGCGGGCGTGACCATAAAAGACACCCACGACAACTATTACCAACCGCAACGTAGCGCCATGAATGCACAAGTGAGCTATGCAGAGGGCAAAGTAAAGGTAAGCCAAGATTTGGATTTACTTCAAATGTTCTACTGGAATAGCGGCGACATTAACGATTGGAAATTCTTCAAGAGCCCCGGCGAATACAAAGACTTTGTGGAAAACACCATTTACAGGAAATACGGCATTCGCACAGGCAACGAGCAATTGGCCATAGCACAAGTCTTGGATAAAGACGGATGGGACTGGAAGATTCAAGACACCATTGAAAAAATTGACGGCGTCAAGGCCACAGTGGTCTATAACGGTTTTGTGAAAAACAAGGGCCACAACGAGATCGAATCGGAAATCGATCCGGTGGACAGCTTAAACCCCGTCATTGAAACAGCGTTGGATTCCGGCGCGAATTACAAACTGACCCGACGCCTCATGCTTTCGAAGAATAATTTCGAAACGGAATTCTATTACTCGGTCGACTTCAAGACGCCCGAAACGTCGGCCGATGAGAGCCTTGCTAAGGCAAAGGATGCGTTAAGGGCAGCCATTGAGGCGGCAGAAGCTACGCTTAAAGACGGCAAAGATTACACCGACGAAACGAAGCAAGCAGTAGAAGAAAAAGTGGTAGCTGCTAACGAAGCATTAAAAGGCAACGAAGCAGCGGCCATGAACGCGGCAAAAGCTAATCTTGAAAATGCCGTGAAGGCCCTTAAAGAAAAGGAAGTTGTTCCACAAGAAGACGCCAAGCTTCAAGAAGCGAAAGCAGCTTTAACCAAGGCCATCGCAGCCGCAGAAGCTACGCTTAAAGACGGCAAAGATTACACCGACGAAACGAAGCAAGCAGTAGAAGAAAAAGTGGTAGCTGCTAATGAAGCATTAAAAGGCAACGATGCCGAAGCTATGAACGCGGCAAAAGCTGATCTTGAAGAAGCCGTGAAGGCCCTTAAAGAAAAGGAAGTTGTTCCACAAGAAGACGCCAAGCTTCAAGAAGCGAAAACGGCTTTAACCAAGGCCATCAAAGTAGCAAAAGCTAAATTGAAAGACGGCAAGGCCTACACGGCCGAAACGAAAACAGCGGTGGAAAAGGCCATCACTCAGGCAGAAAGAGATGTAGCGGGAAGGGACAAAGCGGCCATAGACAAGGCGAAAGCCGATCTTGGAAAAGCAGTCGCCGGCTTAAAAGAAGCACAAAAACCGACGCCTCAACCGACGCCTCAACCGCAACCGAAGCCGAATCCGCAACCGAAGCCGCAGCCGAAGCCGACGCCGCAGCCGCAACCGAAGCCGACACCGAATCCTTCCAATGAAAATAAAAACAGGCCCGGCGGCTCCTCTTCCGGTAGCGCAAGCAATCGATTCGGCGCAAACACCCAATCCGCTTCGTCGAAACCTCAGGAAAGCAAACCGGTTGAAAAACCGAAGGTAACGGAAACGAAACGGAACTTTACGGTCAATGTGCCGAAAGAAGCCTTCGTCAAAGGCTATCCCGACGGAAGCTTTAAACCGAATCAAAAGGTGGTTCGTTCGGAAATCGCCACCATGCTGGCGCGTTTTGTAAGCGTAAGCGGCGATTTACAAAAAGCCCTGGCAGACATTCGCCCCACGGATTGGTATTTCGACAGCTTTAAAACCTTAATCAATGCAGGCATTATTACCGGCTACGGCGACGGCAATTACCGTCCCAATGAAGGGGTAACCAGAGCCCAAGCGGTGACCATGATCGCCAGATTAAAAGGCCTTCAACCGAAACAGGGCGGATTTAAAGATGTTCCCGCAAACGCGTGGTATGCAGGCTATGCCGGCGCCCTGAAAGAAGCGGGCATCGTCGTCGGCTACGAGGACGGATCCTTTGGCGGAGACCGCGTCATTACCCGTGCGGAAATTATCGCCATGATTAACCGCGCATTCAATATTCCCAAGAAACAATCCCGCAAAGCGTTCAGCGATTTGCCGGAAAACCACTGGGCTTACGAGGACATTCAAAAAGCCGCCAACTAATTGCGGAAAAAGTAAGAAAGAGAGGATGCTCATCCAATGAGTAAACAAGGAGTTCGTTTCAGACGATTTGTCATACCTGTGGTATTAAGTTTCTTAATGCTCTTTACAGCCATGATGAGTCCGAGCTTTGCAGCCGCCCCCAATGGGACGGCCAAAGCTGCCTCCTTTGGCGACAAAGATCCATCGGAAAAAATTACCTTGCTCGTCGCACTGAAAGAGCGCAAGCGAGAAAAGAGAACGGGATTACCGTCGGTGGATGCCGAAGATTTAAATACAAGAGAGAATATTCGCGCGCAAGTGGCCTATGCCCGTGCGGCGCGGGAAACTTTTTACAAGAGTTTAAAGGACGCGGGAATTAAGTACAATGTCGTAGAAACCTACGACGTGGCCTACACCGGCGTCGCTTTGGAAGTGCAGAGGAAAGACATTGGCGCCATTGAAAAAATGACAGACGTCGCCTCGGTGGAAATTTCCCAACAGTTCAAGGCGCCGAAAAAACCCATCATGCCCCGCTCCTTCGGAAAGACGGACATCTCGTCCAATAACATGGTGGAAGCAAACAAGGCGTGGAAAAAAAGCTACGCCGGAAAAGGCAGCGTCATCGCCGTCATCGACTCCGGCGTGGATCCTTACCACGAAGCCATGAAGCTCAGCGACCCGAACAGCGGCCGCATCAAAAGCCAAGGCGAAGTCAAGAAGTTGATCGACGATTTGGACATCGCCCGCGGCGATTACTTCAGCTCGAAAATTCCCTTTGGCTACAACTACGCCAACAAATCCACCTCCATCAAAGAATTCGATCCCATGAGCCACGGCATGCACGTCTCGGGCATTGTGGCAGGGAACAGCGAAAAAATCCAAGGGGTAGCGCCGGAAGCGCAAATCGTCTTTATGCGCGTCTTTGGCGGCGGCGTCTTCGGAAACGGCACTTCGGCGGAAATTTATACCAAGGCCATTGACGACGCCATTAAACTGGGCGTGGATTCCATGAACATCAGCATCGGTTCCCCGGCAGGTACGGAAGATTACGTCTTCCCCAACACCGTGCTCGCCCTTGAAAAAGCGAAGCAAGCGGGAATCCTCGTGGCCATTGCGGCGGGGAACAACGGCTTCTTCGGCTACTCTCCCGGTTCAAACAGCAAACCGAAAGCGGAAAATCCGGACATCGGCATGTTGGCCGATCCCTCCGTCAGCCCCAATTCTCTTTCCGTGGCCTCCATTCAAAACATGAAAGTGGCCAAAAAGGGCATTCAATTGATGGGCGACGACCGCGTGTTAAGTTTCCAGCCGACGAAAATTGGCAAGGTAACGGATCAATGGGTTTTCTTAAAAGATTGCGGTTACGGACGGCCGGATGATTTTAAAGAACAGGGAAATGAAAACACCTACGCTTTAATCGAGCGCGGCGAGCCGGGCCCGGTTGCCGGCGAACCCCTTTCCTTTGCGGACAAGATCAACAACGCGCGGGACAAGGGCTATGCCGGTGTGATTATTTACGATAACGAGCCGAACATGCCTTTGATTCAAGTGGAGGCACCGGGGACGACCATTCCCGCGGCCTTCGTCAACAGGAAAGACGGCCTTTATTTAAAGAACATCGTCGAAAGAAATCCCCGGGCGCAAATTCGTTTTAACGACGAGTATGTTTACAGCCTTAGCGAAGACGGCGGCCAACCGTCGGAATTTTCCTCTTGGGGCTTGACGCCAAACGGCAATTTGAAGCCGGACATTGCGGCACCGGGTGGCGGCATCCTCTCTTCATTAAACGACAATCAATACGGCGTTATGGACGGCACGTCCATGGCCGCACCCCACGTGGCCGGCGGCGTGGCCCTTGTGAAACAACGGGTCGAGAAAGACTTCTCCGGCATTCGCGGCGATAAGAAGTACGATCTCATTAAAAAGCTGTTAATGTCTACGGCCCAACCGTACAAATACAATGATTCCGGCGCCTACGCATCGCCCCGTCAACAAGGCTCGGGCCTGATGCAAGTGGATAAAGCCATTACAGCCACCGCCTTTATCGAAGGGTCCCACGGCTTAACCTCCATCAATCTAGGCAAAAACTTAAGTGGTGACAAAGTCACCGTGCCCTTTAAAATTGTTAATTTGTCAGATAAGGCCAAGACCTACACCTATTACGGCGTGTTAAACACGGATCAGGTCGAAGGCGGCAAGATCCTCTTGCGTCCTCAAAAGATTTCCGAAAGCGAAAATAAAACCGTGACCGTGGAAGCACACGAATCCGTAGAATTAACCGTGGAACTTCCCGTGACGGGACTGGACAAGCTGAAAGAAACCATGCCCAACGGCTTCTTCCTGGAAGGTTTTGTCTTCTGCGAAGAACAGGGCGGCGTGAATTTATCCGCGCCCTTTGTGGGCTTCCACGGCAATTTCGACAAGCTGGAAATAGCGGAGACACCCCTTTACGATTTGGTAAAGGCAAATAAGCGCTCCTATTACTACGACAAAGGCGGCGAAGACGATTACTACGGCACCAATATCGGCGGCGAAATCGACAAAAACCTCATCGTATTGGGCGCGCAAGCGAAATCGACGAAGGCAAATCCCATCTTCGATAAAGAAAAGATCGCCTTCTCGCCCAACGGCGACGGCAGAGCGGACAAGGCCATCTTTATGGCGACCTTCCTGAGAAACTACGGCGGCGTCGAAATCGCCATTAGAAATCATCAGGGCAAGCTGGTTTATTACAGCAAAAACCCGGAAGACCACGGCGTGAAAAACTACTTCGTGGATCCGAGGGTGGGCAATATGTTTGCCAATAATATGATGACCACCAAGCCCCACTGGCAATGGAACGGCACCGATTCATCGGGCACGCCCCTTCCCGACGGAAAATACCACATGACGGTAAAAGTCGCCGCCGCCGGAAAATCCATCGGCGCAGACAGCCAAGTCATGGAATTTCCCATGACCATGGACAGAGTGTATCCCCGCGTAAAGAAGGCCTACTTTAACGGCGACAAGAGCACCTACACCATCGAATCCATCGACGAAAACGGCTCCGGCATTCTTTCCGTGCGCTTGAAAAAAGGCAAAGACACCATCGAGCCCAAGATGGAAAACGGGAAATATGTTTTCGACTTAAAAAATATAAAGATCGAAGATTACGAAGTGGAAATTAACGACCAAGCCCGCAACGATTTGCGCTATCCCCTGACGAGCGGCGAACGCACCGGTAGCGAACGAAGCGTGCGCATCAAGGCATTGGTCGGCAACGATCCCGTGCCCGCAGAAGCCTTTACCTGGACGGTACAAAGTCCCGACGGAAAAATTGAAGACCCCAATAATCTTTCTCCCGGTAAGCACGTACTTGTGGTCAATGTAAAAGACGGAAACTACAAATTAATCGGCGAGAAAACCCGCGAATTCGAAATAAGACAAGACGAACTTGTGAAAGAGCTGGAAGTCCGCTTCGTATCCGTGGATACGGCAGATGTTCATATCAGTATGACCAATCCGGACAATGCGAATGTCTCCCTCCTGATAAAAAATAAAGACGTGGAAGGACAGGAATACGTACCGACCATTGTAAACCCCAGCCTTCGAACCATTAAGCTGCCCTTAGGCAATTACACCATCGATGTCAGCGGCATTCAAAAAGGCTATTACGCCATGGTCGACGGCGGCGAAGATTTCACCGTGGACAGCCAAAAACTGTTGACGAAGAACGTGAACGTGCGCAGCATCGAAAGCAAAGAATTAAATGTTCGCTTAAACCGTAAGGGCTACGAGGGCGGCCTTCGCTTAAAGTTAATCGGTCAAGACGTGTACCGAACGGAGCAAAACATTGAATTTGCACCGGGAGTAAGTGAAAAGACCGTACGCCTCGATTTCATTCCTTCCCATGTGGAACTCCAAGATATGGAAGACGGCTATTACGGATTAAGTAAACGTTCCAAAACATGGGCCGCCAATTCCAATGCAAGTGCCTGGAACGTCGCCCTTACGCCGCTGAATGAAAAAGATCCCAATTACGTCGATAAGAATGAACTTCGCGCATTAGTTGCCAAGGCACGCGAAGCCTTGGCCCATAAGTCGGACTACGCCATCGAAACGGAAGAAGATATTCGCAATTGGAAGTACATCGATGCTTACCTGCCCTTAGTGGACCAAACCATAGCCAACGACAAGGCAAGCCAAGATGACGTGGACAAGGTCTGCAACAATTTAAGAGAGGGCCTCAGCAAGCTGCGCAAGAAAGGCGAATCTCGCTTCGATCAATCGAAATTAGAGAAGGCCATTAAGCGGGCGGAAGGTTTAAAGGCGGACGACTACACCGATGAATCCTGGAAAGAAGTAGCGAAAGCCTTAAACGATGCGAAAGCCATCCTTCAAAAACCCGACGGGAAAAAGAATCAAGACGTGGTGGATATTGCCGCCATGGATCTGAATGAGGCCCTTGACGGATTGAAACGAAAAGACGATGCGGCTTTAGTAGACAAAAAAGTATTGGAAGACGCGTTGAAAGCTTACAGAGAGGCCCAATACAAGGCAGAGGATTATACGCCGGAATCCTTCGACCGCTTGGAATTGGCAGTGGAAGCGGCAGAAGAAATCTTCAATCGCCCCTTCCCCGCCCAAGAAGATGTCAATGCCGCGGCACAGGAATTAACCGATGCCATGGCGAAACTTCACTCCGTTACGGGCAAGAAAGAGCGTGAAGCCGAGCGGGAAGCGTTAAAACAAGAACTTTTGGCGGCTCGCGAGCTCAAAGAAAGTGATTACACGCCGAAGAGCTGGTTGCAATTGCAAGAGCGCATCGCTTTCGTACAAAAGATTGCCGATGACGAAAATTCCAGTTTGGACAGTTTGAAACACGGACGGAAGACCTTAAAAGAAGCCATCGATCTTTTGGAAAAACCCTCGCAAGAAGTGGAAAAAACGGAAATCTACGAACTTCCCTTTAGAGCCCTTCACGCAAGCAAGGATCAGGAATCCATGGCCGCCGGCGTCTTCAAATCCCCTGCGAAGGTGATTAAGACAACGGACAAAGAAGGCAAGGTTCATTACCGTGTCGTCGTCAACTGCAAAGTTCTTCCATTTGGGAACACGGAAGGTCATTTAAAAGACATTCTCTTTGCTTCCTCCGACGGGGAAGGCAAAGTGGACGCCATGCCCGTCATCGACAAAGTGACCGATGCCATGGGCGACTTAAGCTCGTTCACCATCGACATGGACAAAGACCCTCGTCCGGAACATTTCGTAAAAGTAAAATACGTCATCGGTAACGGACCGGGCTTTAACGAAGATATCATGCGTTTAAGCTATGATATCGCTAACATGAAGAAGATCGAAGAATCGGAAGAAAAACCGCCGAAGGTGGACGACGGCCTTGAAAAAGCAAAAACGGCTTTGAAGGAGGCCATTGAAAAAGCGGAAGCAAAACTTGCCGCCCCATCGTACACGGCGGAATCGAAAGCCAAGCTTGAAGAGGCCATTCATTCGGCCATGGCGGCGTTAGAAGGCAACAATGCATCGGAGATCAATCGAGCAGTAACGTCTGTTTACAACGCCATGGATCAATTGGTAAAAGAAACGCCGAAGCCTGAGCCGACACCGGATGTGCCGAAGCCAAATCCTGAGCCGGATGTGCCGACGCCGAAGCCGACGCCTGATGTGCCGACACCGAGGCCGAATCCTCAGCCCAATGTGCCGACACCGAAGCCGAATCCCGTTCCGAAACCGAATCCTTGGCCTCGCCAAGAGCCGAGAGGCGAATCGCCCGCGCCTTCTTATCGCCCGAGCCATCAAGCATCGGCGCCTGAGGTAAAACAACCTGAGGTAAAACAACCGGAGGTGAAGAAGGAAGCGCCGAAAGTTGCGGAACAAAAAGCCCACAGCTTTACGGTAAAAGCGCCTGAAAAAGCGTATGTAAAAGGCTTCCCCGACGGCAGCTTTAAGCCGAACAAGGAAGTGACCCGCGGAGAAGTGGCTCAAATTTTGAATCAATTCATTCAAAACAGCGACGCCTACCGCCTGCCGAAAGATGTAAGCGGCAGTGAATGGTACGGAAATAGCGTGGCTCGACTCTACGGCCTGTCCATTTTAAACGGCTACAACGACGGCAATTTGCGACCGGAAGGAAGCATGACCCGCGCGGAACTTGCGGCCATCATGACCCGCGTCTTAAATCTAAAGGTGGACAACGCCCGCTTTAACGACGTGAAAGGCAGTGCATGGTACAACGGCTACGTCGGCGCCGTGCAAAATGCTGGAATCATTCAAGGCTACCCCGACGGCACCTTTGGCGGCGAGCGCACGGTCACCCGCGCGGAACTGGTTGTCATTGTAAATCGCGCCTTTAAGGTCGTCGGAAGACCCGGAACGATGCAATTTAATGATGTTGACGCCAATCACTGGGCCTATAAAGAAATTCAAAAGGCAGCCAATTAACCATGGAGGGGTGCGGGTGATTCCGCATTCCTTTCCATGATTAAAAAATGATTGAACGCAGGGCAAGAAAAACTTACAATGAAAAGGTGTATGAAATGATAAAACATATCAATGATTTCATTGGAAGGATGACGCAATGACGGATTTACGTTTAACAGAACAACAACAAAATTATTTGCTTTGCTTTACCGACGAGCATCCCAGTCGCACGATTATTGACTTAAGTCAAATCTTTGCGTGTTCCAGGCCCAATGCAAAGAAAATGCTGGACCGCATGGTGAAGGCGGGGATTTTGTATAAGCAGAAAAATGATTACTACGTCACCGAAATCGGCACGTTGATTAAAGACAAATTGGAGCGGGAAAAGCAATTGCTTTCCCTAACCATGCAGGGTATTTTCGGCATTGAAGAAGATCGGGCCACGATCTTCTCCTCGCAGCTGATCGGCAAGGGAGAGAATTGCATCGCCTGTTTCCTGTCGCAAAAATCGAAGCTCTTCGAGCATTTGCCGGATCCCGGAGAAAAGGTGGACGGAGATTTTCTTCTCGAGATTTTGGATAAGAAAACCTATCCCGTGCACCTGACGATTTTTCAGCAACATGTGGACGAGGCGGAATCGGCGATTCGCCCGTCCATGGCCAATAAGGTTTTCGAAAACACGGCGGAGCTCGTCATCGGCGACTCGCCCCACGTGGTATTCACCACCCGTCCTCTAAAAAAAGAGCACAAAGGGCATATGAAACACGGTGCGGTCAAAGAGTTGGTCTACCAAAAAGACGGAGAGAGCCACGCCATTGCCTTTAAAGACCGACGGGCGGAAATTCCCTTGGATGTTTTCGGCCAGTGGACCTATTTAGGCGGCGGCGTGCTGATCGCCTACACTTGGTTCCGCTCCTATGCGGCGGTGAATTTTTCCGGCCACCGAGCCGAAGCGAATTATCTCTTGGTCTTAAATCTTGCACAGTGTTAGTGAAAGGAGTGGATTGTTGAAAATACTATTTATGATTCTGGGCTTTCTCTTTACGGGAATCGGCCTCATCGGCGTGTATCTGCCGGTGCTTCCCACGACGCCCTTTTTGATTTTGGCGGCGGCGTGCTTTGCCCGGGGCTCGGAAAAATTTCACAGATGGCTCACGGAATTGCCCCTCTATCGAGAAAATGTCGAGCCCTTGCTTGAGGGAAAGGGCATGACGAAGGAGAAGAAGTGCAAAGTGCTTGCGCTCATTACCTTGCTGTTGGCCATTTGCTTTTTTGCGATTCCCGTGAAACACGCCCGCATGGCCCTGGCCCTGGTGCTGGTGCTTCACTACTACATTTTTTTGAAGCGCATCCCTACGCAGTCGGCGGCAACTGCAGAGGAATAGGATTTTAAAGGATGGGGACATGAAACGATATAAATTCATACTTCTGCTTGTCCTCGCCATTTTACTGATTCCCGGCGGTGCATGGGCGAGCGGGAGCACGGTGAAAGTGATGCTGTTAAAGAAAACGGAAGACGTCCCTTCCATGGCGCAAAAGGCGTTAAATCCGGAGGCGAAATGGATTGAAAAAGGCAATGAACGCCTGCTCACCCTGGAATTTTTGCCCTTAGACTTTATGGGCACCCGCGGCTATTTAGGCGAAGTCACCGTAGAGGGTCAAGGCGTTCAGGTGGCGGATTCCTACAAGGATTACGACAGCTACAACGACCCGCAAAAGGGAAGCGATCCGCGGATGAAGGGCAAGCTTTATCCGAAGACCGTCACCTTTTCCGTGGATCCCAATCGCGCCATTTACGACTTGAAGTTTTATGTGCCGGTTATGGGAGAAATGGGTTTTGGCGAGCAGGAGGCCCGTTTAAAAATCGACTGGCCGCACAAGGGCGGCGAAAAGACGGAGCCTGCGGCGAATAAAAACACGCCCCCTTTGACCCCGTCGGCGCCACTTGATTTCGAAGATGGTTTGTATGCCCTCGATGTGGCTCTGTGGCACGAAACGGAAGATAAGCCTTCCATGGGCAATGGCGCCCTGGATCCGAAGGCGGAGCTTTTCGTTAAAGACGGAAAAGGAACCTTGTTTTTAGGCACGAAGACGTTAAAAGTTTCGAATATACAGGCCTCGTTGAGTCGCGTGTTTTATGAAACCGACGAGGGATTTTCCGCGGCAGCCCCTCTCTGCTTCGATCTGAAGCCGGAGAACGAGCCGCTCCCTCGTCCGCGAATCTTTGCCCTGCCCCTCGAGGAAAAGAAGGCCATGATTCGACTGAAGGTGGATCCGAAAGTGGCCCCGATGGGAGATGAGCCTTTAAACGCGCGATTAAAATTGGATTTTCAAAGCGTGAAAAAAATCGAGGCCGACGAAAACACCTTGGCCCATCGGGCGGAGGTGGGACCGAAGAAGCCTTCTTTTGCCCAAGCCCATCGCTACGCGGACAAAGGCGTGGTGCTCTCTGTGCCTGAGGGCGCCTTTAGCGAAGGATTTGAATTTTACGCCAACGCCCTTAACGGGCGTGACCTTCAAACCGCACTCGGAAAGCTCAATCTTCCTGCGGGAACCAAGGCGTACAATCTGGCCTGCCGAAAGCCCGTTGAAAGGATTCCGAAAGATTACACCGGCTCGGTTCAAGCCTTGGGAACCAATCTTTCGCCGCAAAAGCCCGTGGCGGCAGCCATTCCCTTTCAAGGGGCCGTGGCGGAGATTTACAACGAAAAAGGGGAGAAGCTTCCGTCAAAAATAAAAGAGGGAAGCATTCATTTCACGACGAAAAGCTTGGGCACATTCTTCATCAAAACGGCGAAAACCCCTTCAAAGCCCGTCACAAGCAGTGGCCTGAGGATGAAGCCACAGGCAAAGCAGAAGGCCGTGAAGCCGCCGAAGGGACAGGGGCCGAAGCATGTAAAATCGACTGCCCCGCCCCCTGCAACATCGACGAGTGCGCCCACGGCTGCAAGTTCGTCGACACCTGAGTATTCAACGGCGGATGGGGACGCACCGGCTTTTGCAGAAGGCGCCTATGATGTAGACGAGGAGGCCGTGGCCGGGGAGAGCACTCGAAAGGCACCCCTGAACGAAGAAGCAATGCAAGAGAAAGAGAGGCCGGGTCTGATTATTTTTTGTTTGACGATTATCTTCGCCGCACTGGGCGGCGGCGCATACATGACGAGAAAGTATTACCGCATGTATATGGACGAATTGATCTATGAAGCGGAAAGAGAGAGGGAGAGCCGATGAAAAAGTTATTTTCTCTTCTTCTGGCCTTGCTGCTCTTCGTTCCGGGCATCGGCTTTGCCGAAAGTCCTTCCATTGTAGAAATGCATGCCGCTTACAGCCACCCGGTTACCGGGGCCATTGAAGATGCGGGGAAAAACGAAGGCATCGGTCAAGGCATGGCGGAGGGCGTACTTGACCCACAAGCCCTTTACGAGGAAGTGGGCGAAAAACACCTTTTAACCATTCGCCTCCACATGATGGACAATGTGTCTAAAGTAAGCATTGCCGCGCAAAAACGCGGCGCGAGCGGATTCAGCAATGTGTCTTACGACTCGCCTCAAGGCGGCGGGGAGTGGAAAGATTTTCGCTTTCAGCTGCCGGCGAAGGATTGTGTGATTCGCCTAAGTTTGTTTATCGACGCCATGGGGCGGGAAGTGGTTTTTTACGGCGACATGGGAAATAGGACGCCGGGGAATACGGATTTCGTCTTGTCGCAAGGCGCGGCCCAAAAGCCCCCAACGGAACAATCGCCACCGGCAAAAAGTGCAGTCGGCGCCAAAGCGAAAGTCGACGGCGCATCTCCGGCTGCTGCGGCGGCCCAAAGCCCGTCCCCTGTGGCAAAAAGTCCGACGGCAGAGGCATCCGGTTCCGAAAAAGCTGCCCCAACCCACGGCGGCGCCTCGGGCCTTGGCGATACGGAAAGCGACATCGGTTACGAACACGGGCTGTTAACGGAAGATTCGCCGGAGATACAATCCCTTGAAAACGGCGAAGCTGCCAAAGGCGACAAAACCGAAGCGCCGAAGAAAAAAGCCCCTTGGGGGCCTGTGACGCGAATTGTTTTCGCATCCATGATGGCGATTTTGGTCTTTGTGACCTGCGGCGCCCTGTCGGCTGGCTGTGTGTTCTATGTTTTGGCACAGAAAAAGCGCCTGCTCAATGAATTAAGAGAGGAAGATGACGATGAAGACTTCAGTTTTGAAGATTTTTAGCATCGCTTTCATCCTCGTTCTGCTTACCGGCTGCGTGAACCAAAAAGAAAAGCAACAAAAGCGAATCGACGGCGATCACGCCCGCATCATCACCACATCGGCGGCTTGTGCCGACATCATGGACAAGCTGGATGTGGACCTCGTCGCCATTGCGGAATCGCAATTGCAACCGCCGCCGGAGCGTTACAAAAACCTTCCCACCATCGGCATGGCCATGAGCCCGGATATGGAAAAAATTTCCTCCATGAATCCGGACTACGTTTTTTCCCCGGCGAGCCTCATGCCCGACCTCTTGCCAAAGTATCAGGCGGCGGGCATCCACTTCGGCTTCGTGAATTTATCCAATGTGCCGGGGATGTATCGCTCCATCGAGGACTTGGGCCGTCTTTTAAATCGAGAAAAAGAAGCGGAGGTTCTCGTAAAAGATTACGAAGACTTCATGAAGGATTTCAAATCGCGAAACAAAGGGCCCGCCCCCCGCGTCTTGATCCTCATGGGCCTTCCCGGATCCTATGTGGTGGCGACGGACAAATCCTATGTGGGCAGCTTGGTCAAGCTGGCCGGGGGCGAAAATGTCTATCCCGATGAGGATCAGCAGTTTTTAACGGTGAACACGGAAGATATGTTGGAAAAAGATCCGGACATCATCCTCCGAACGGCCCACGCCATGCCCGAGAAGGTGCACGAAATGTTTCAAGACGAATTTAAAACCAACGATGTGTGGAAACACTTCCGCGCCGTAAAGGAGGACAAGGTGTTTGACCTTAACACGAAGCTATTTGGTATGAGCGCCAATTTTTCCTACAAAGAGGCGCTGGGAGATTTAGAAAAGGTGTTCTATGGACAAGGGAATTGACGAATTAAAACAAAAAGTACGCAGGCGATGGATTTCCTTCGCCGCTGTCGCCGTCCTCCTGGTCGTGGCCTTTTTCTTCTCCCTGACGGCAGGCTCTTTAAAATTAGGCGTGGGTCAAATTCTGCGGGGGCTGTTCGTCTCCTACGACGGGGATGTGGCGCGGATTTACGATTTGCGCTTCCCGCGGGTGTTTATCGCTATGTTGGCCGGTGCGGCCCTGGCCACATCGGGGACCCTTTTGCAGGCGGTGATGAAAAACCCCTTAACGGATCCCGGGATTATCGGCATTTCCGCGGCGGCAAACTTCGTGAATTCCATGGTGCTCGCCTTATCGCCTGCCCTTATGGGCTTCTCGCCCCTATTCTCCATCGCCGGCGGTCTTTTCGCCTACTTTTTGATCTACACCCTGGCATGGGACGGCGGCGTGCGGCCCACGCGATTAATTCTCGTGGGCGTGGCCCTGAACATGACCTTCATCGGCATCGGCGAAGGCATAAAATCCGTCATGGGTCGAAATTTAAGCGCCACCCAGGCCATTATCGAAGGGAATGTGGCGCAAAAAACCTGGAGCGACGTGCATATTCTCTGCCTCTACGTCATTGTCTTTTTGGTGGCGGCGCTGTTTACCATTCGCTCCCTGAATTTATTGAGCCTGGAAGATAAGACCGCCCGGGCCCTGGGCGTGCGTGTGGATCGCGACCGCTTTATCGTGGCCCTCATCGCCATTATTTTGGCGTCGGTCACCACGGCGGTGGCGGGGGTCATCGGCTTTTTGGGCCTCATCGTGCCCCACATCGGCCGAGTCCTCGTCGGGGGCGATCACAAATACCTACTGCCCTTCAATATGCTCCTCGGCAGTTTGGTCTTGCTTCTGTCGGACACAGTGGGGCGCATCGCGGCCTACCCCTACGAAATACCGGCTGCGGTGATTATGGCCGTCTTCGGCGGGCCCTTCTTTATCGCATTGTTGAAGCTGGGAGGCGAAAACTATGGAGATTAAAAACCTAAGCTACGCCTATACCAAGGGCCATTTGATTTTAAACAAGCTCAATTTAAAAGTGACACCCGGCGCCATTACCACCCTTATGGGCGCCAACGGCTCGGGAAAATCCACTCTTTTAAAAATTATGAGCCGCCAAATGAAGCCGAGCCGCGGTCGGGTGCTTTTGCACGGAAAAGATATTTTCTCCTATCCGCCGAAAGACTACGCCCGCGAGCTTGGCATCGTGCATCAACAAAATCGCATCATCGGCGATTTAAAGGTGAAAGACTACGTTTCCTACGGCAGAAATCCCTACTTAAAGCCCCTGCAGAAGTATTCGGCGGAGGACATGGAAGAAATCGAACGGGCCATGGAAATGACCGGCATCACGGAATTGGGGCAAAGGGAAATCAGAACCCTGTCCGGCGGGCAGAAGCAGCGGGTGTTTATCGCCATGGCTTTGGCGCAGTGCTCCGATATTCTTCTGCTGGACGAGCCCACCACCTATTTGGACATTAAGTACCAGTTGGAAATATTGCGTCTGGTAAAGAAGATCAACGAAGAGCGCAACACCACCATCGTCATGGTGCTCCACGATATTATGCAGGCCATTAATTATTCCGATGAAGTGATCGGCATGTATCACGGCAAAATCGTCTACCAAGGCGATCCCAAGGAGGTGCTGAACAGCCGCGTCATTAGTAAACTCTACGGCACGGAGCTGGAGCTGATCGAGGTCGGCGGCGCGTCCATTGTAAAACCCAAGGAGGATTAGATGAAAGGATTTATAGCCTACTCGTCGAAGACGGGAAACACAAAGCGTATGGCACAGTACTTGTACGACGCGCTGAAGGAGAATCGGGACATGACCCTTTTGGATCTGAAGGACAAACCGGATCTGGCGATCTACGATTACGGCCTTCTCGGCGGCTGGTGCGACCGGGCCATGCCCGACAAGGCGGTGATGAACGCCCTGGAAGGGGCGCCGAAAAAACTCGGGCTCTTTTTAACCATGGGCGCCATGCCCGATTCCGAGCACGGAAAACGGGCCATGGAGGGCCTTAAAAAATGCCTATTCGATCACAAGAAAGAAAGCTTAGGCACCTACTTATGTCCCGGAAAAGTGGACGAAAAATTGGCGGCCCGCATCGATCTGCTCGTCTTTGTGCCGAAGGATGCCAGGGAGCAAATGAAAGAGGCTTCCGAAAAATCCAGAGAGGCGACGGAAGAGGAGCTGAAGGAAGCGGCAATGTATTTCACAGAACAATTGGAAAAAGGAGGAATTCGATGAAAAAACAAAAGACGAGTTTAGCCTTGGCGGCATTAATGGTGCTCCCTGCCGTGGCTCAGCCCATTTTTTCGACTCAAGTTCAGGCTTACGGTGCGCCGACGGTCGCAAGGGAAGTAGCGCAGACAAGGCCTTTATCGGAAAATAGTCTGTCGGCAAATGAAGCCAAAACCTACGACGTCACCTACCGATTGGTTAAAGAAGAGAACGAAAACGAAAAGTCCATGGCAAATAAGGCCATTATTTCTCAAGGGAAAGTGGTCGAAGAAAAGGGAAAGTTCACCTACACGATAAAAACGCAGCCCATGATGAACGGAGCCGGCGTCATTCTGGAGCTCTTTTACACAGCGGACGGGGAAGAGAAAAAGGCAACCCCCGTATCTGACGGCGTGTGGTCCATTACCCTGGATCAAAAAGCGGATCGCATCGCTCTTGGTTTCAATGTAAGAATTATGGGCGTGCCGGGGAAAAAGAGCGCGGTGTTAAAAGTTGCTTGGCCGACAGAAGGCGCGAACGATGAAGGCGATAAGAAGCCTGAGATGAATGAAAAGGCTACGCATCAAGTTCCCGTGAAACTGACGAAAGAAGACGGAACGCCTTTGATAGAAGGGGATATTTTGGATCCGACGGCGACGGTCGATGTCGACGGCGAGGATTACACCTACACCCTTCAGTTCAGGTACTTTGAAACCGACGACGAAGAGGGCTATCTCGAAAACCTTTTCTATTATGATGAAGCCGGCGTTCAAAAACAAGCGAACAACTACGGCGGCCACCGATGGTCCTTTGCGACGAAAGGAAAAGTCGAACGGCAAAAGGTTCACGTATGGGTCGATATAGATGGTCAAAAGAAAAAACAAGACGCTTATCTGACTTTTGATTTTTCCGGCGCGAATGAAAGCAATGGCGAAAAGAAACCGGGCGGGGAAGGACAAACGCCCGAGGAGAGCGGTAAGACCCCGGACAAGCCTCAAGACAAAAATAACGATCAATCCCGAAGCTACGAACTCCCCGTGAAATTAGTAAAAGTCGACGGCGGAAAATCCATGGCCGCGTCGGCGATAAATAAGACGGCGAAGGTGGAAATCGCCAATGGCAGCTACACCTACTACGTTCAATTCATTCCCATGAAGACGATGGGCATGGAAGGTCACCTGACCAATCTCTTCTACTACGACGGCACGGAAAAGCGCCAAGCGACGAACCATGGCGACGGCCTGTGGTCTTTCACACTGAATGAGAAAGCGGAATCGCAAAAGATCGCCATTTGGGTGGATATCATGGACGAGTTAGCAGGCGGCCCCGGCAAAGGCGAACAAGACGCCTGTTTGAAATTCGATTTTTCCGGCATTGAAGAAGACAAACCGGAAGACGGCGATAAGAAACCGGGCGGGGAAGGACAAACGCCCGAGAAGCCGGAAGACGGCAACGAGACCAAACCCGAAGATGGAAATAAAGACAAGCCGAAAGACGGCAACGAGACCAAGCCCGAAGATGGAAATAAAGATAAGCCGAAGGACGGCAACGAAACCAAGCCCGAAGATGGAAATAAAGAAAAGCCGAAAGACGGCAACGAGACCAAGCCCAAGGATGAAAATAAAGACAAGCCGAAGGATGAAAAGCCTCTCGACAAAAAAGACGATACGAAAAAGGATCAAACTCTGCGCTACGAGCTTCCCGTGACAATGATGCGAGTGGGCGGCGGAAAGTCCATGGCCGCCTCGGCCCTGAGCACCTCTGCCACGGTGGATGCCTACAACGGGCGCTACACCTATTATGTTCAATTTAAACCCTTGAAGATGAACAATATGGAAGGTCGTCTGACCAATCTCTTCTATTATGACGGCGGCGCGAAACGCCGAGCCTCTTATCACGGCGACGGCCTGTGGTCCTTCACTTTACGGGAGAAAGTCCAATCCCAAAAAATTGCCCTTTGGGTGGATATTATGGACGAGCTGCAAGGGGGCAAGCCCGGAGCCGGCGAACAAGACGCTTACCTGCAATTTGACTGGAACAGCGCAAGGGAAACGCGCCGCATCGACGGTGAAGTGAAGACGCCTGAAAAGCAAACAGAAGAGAAGAAAACGGAAGACAAGAAAAAAGAAGAACAGAAATCCGCTGAAGACAAGAAAAAAGAATCCCTCAAGGTGCAAGAGGAGGCGGAGCGAAGCGCGATCTTGAAGCGCTTTAACGATGTGGGCGCCGATCACTGGGCAGTGGACGCCATCGCTCACAGTGTGGCCCGCGGCTACTTCAAGGGAGAGGGGAATTCCCGCTTCGCGCCGAACCGGGCTATAACCCGCGCGGAATTTGTGACGATTCTCGGAAGAAAAGCCGGTATCACCTCCTCCGGTGCGTCGACGGCCTTTCGCGATGTCAAAGCCGATGCCTACTACGCCCCTTATGTGGCTTGGGCGGAGTCCAAAGGCATTGTAAAAGGCACGGGCTTCGGAAAGTTTGAACCGAACCGCACCATTACGCGGGAAGAAATGGCCGTGATTTTGGATAAATTCCTCGCCGATCAGAAAAAAACCTATCCTTCGACAAACAAAGCTCAGTTTAATGACGGCACAACGATTTCATCCTGGGCAAAGGGATCCGTCGAAAAAATGACCAATCAAGGCCTCTTGTCCGGCGTCGGAAACGGAAATTTCGTGCCTAAAGGCAGCTTTACCCGCGCCCAAGCCGCCCAAGTGTTGTACACCATTGATAAAAAAGATATGAAATAAGGAGAACGACGATGAAAAAAATCTTATCCCTGGCCCTGGCCCTTGTGTGCTTACTGGCGCCCAATATGGCCCATGCCGAATCGAGCAAAACCTACGACGTTCCCGTGGCATTAAAACATGCCACAGCCGAAAAAGAATCCATGGCCAACAAGGCTCTTTCTCCCGTTGCAGAAGTGAAGGAAGAAGGGGGCAAGTTCACCTACAAAGTCTATGTAAAGCCCCTGAATTTCATGAACCAACAAGGAAATTTAACCAATCTCTTTGTCCTCACGGGAGGCCGTAGAGAAGCTACCGGCCTCGCAGGCAAAGGCGAATACACAAAATGCTTCACTTTTGAAAGCGGAGCAAAAGAAAACATGGTGGACGTCGCCGTATGGGTAGATGTCATGGACCAAATGCAAGGCGGCACGCCCGGTGCCGGTGAACAAAAGGCACGCCTGGTTTTCGACTGGTCTCAAGCAAAAATGACCAAAGCGGCGGAATCGAACAAAACCCCCGAAGCCAAAGGCGACAAAAAAGCCATTACGATTTTGGTCAACGGGAAGGAAGTCAAAACAGACAGCCCTGCATTTATCAAAGACGGTCGCACCATGGTGCCTGTCCGCTTTATCTCTGAAGCCCTGGGGCTGAAAGTGGGTTGGGATCAAAAAACCCGCACGGTCACCGTCGACGAAGGCGCAAAGGCCATGAAACTTACCATCGGCTCGAAGAAAATTGTTCGCGCCGACGGCAAGGAAACGGCCATCGACGTGCCCGCTATGATTAAGGGCGGCCGCACCATGGTGCCCATTCGCGCCATCGGCGAACTTTCCGGCGCCAAAGTGGACTGGAACGCAGCCAATCGCGAAGTCATCATTCAAAAATAGAAGGGAGCCGGCGCCTTCGCCGGCCCTTTTATTTTTTGAAAGAAAGGAGGGAAAGGATTGATCGACAAGCGATTACTCCGCTATTTCAGCGAATCCAAAAAAGCCATCGCTCAAGTCGTGGGGCTGAAGTGCCTGCTCTTGGTTTTGAATAGTTTGGCAACGGGGCTTTTGGTCTATGCCTTGCGCCTGTTTTTTACGGAAAGTGCTTGGCAAAGGTCCTTATCCTTTGCCGTAATCGGCAGTTTTATAATTTATCTCTTGCGCTTTGTCGTGGCAAAAAAAGAAGTGCGCCTGGCCTACGCCGCATCGGCATCTGTAAAAGAAAAAATGCGCAGTGCACTCTTTCGAAAGCTTATGAACTTTGGCGTCCGCTACAAAGAGCGTCTGCGCTCGGCGGAGGCGGTGCAGATGATCGGCGAGGGGATCGATCAATTGGAAATCTACTTTTCCGCCTACTTGCCCCAGTTTTTTTATAGCATGATCGCGCCGGTTTTTCTGTTTTTCCTCATCGGTTCCATGTCGTGGACCGTGGCCATTGTGCTTTTAATCGGTGTGCCCCTGATTCCCTTGGCCATTGCATTGATTCAGACCTTTGCGAAAAAAACCTTCGCCAAGTATTGGACGGAATACACCGATGTCGGGGACGAGTTTTTAGAAAACCTTCAGGGCCTCACCACCTTGAAGATCTACGGCACCGATCCTTATCGCCACAGGCAAATGGAAAAATCCGCGGAAGCTTTTCGCGTACAAACCATGCGCGTCTTGACCATGCAGCTTAATTCCATCATCGTCATGGACTTCGTTGCCTACGGCGGCGCGGCCATCGCCTTGGTGGTTTGTTTAAAAGCCTGCATGAGCGGCCGCTTAGATTTTTTTGATGCTCTGTTTATCTTGCTTTTGTCGGCGGATTATTTTTTGCCCATGCGGCAATTGGGATCTTTTTTCCACATCGCCATGAACGGCATGGCGGCGGCGGACAGAATGTTTGATCTTCTTGACTTGGAGGAGGAAGAAGACGGTACTCTGGCTATGGCGCCCGAGGCGGATCGCTTGACGGCACAGGGTCTGAGTCTGTCTTACGACGGTGAGAAAAATGCCTTGGATCAATTGTCTTTCGACGTAAAAGGACCGCAACTTGTGGGCATCGTCGGGCCGTCGGGCTCGGGGAAATCCACTTTGGCCGCCGTGTTGTCGAAGCAGCTGAAAGGCTACGGCGGATCCTTGGCCTTTTGCGATGTGGAACTTTCCCACACGAAAGAAAAAAGCCTGTTGGATCATGTGACCTACTTAGGCGCCGAAAGCTACTTAATAGGCGGAAGTGTAAGGGAACTTTTGGCTATGGCCAATCCCCGGGCCTCGGTGGCGGCCATGTGGGACAGCTTGGAGCGTGTAAATTTAAAAGAATATTTTGCCGCGGAAGATGGGCTGAATACCATCATTCAAAGCGGCGGAAGCAATCTCTCCGGCGGCCAACGGCAGCGGCTCAGCCTCGCCATGGCCCTACTGCACGACACGCCGGTTTACATTTTCGATGAGGTGACGTCGAATATCGACGTGGAAAGCGAGGAAAAAATCGTCGGCGAAATTCGCGCCCTGGCCGAAACCCGCTTGGTGTTATTTATCAGCCATCGCCTGGCCAATGTGAAAGACGCCGGCAGGATCCTGGTTCTCAATCAGGGGCAGTTGGTGGAAGAAGGCCGACACGAGGAGTTGCTGGAAAAAGGCGGCATGTACAGCGCCCTGTGGAAGACACAGGCGGAACTTGAGAGCTACCGGGGAGGTGAAGTGTATGCGTAAACCAATGGAAGTGATGGGGCGGCTCATCGGGCTGGTCAAGCCCCTGGCGCCTGTGATGGCACTGGCCATTGCCCTGGGCGTGCTGGGCTTTTTCTCGGCAACGGCCATTTCCGCCTTAACGGCCTACGGCCTGGCATCGGCCTATTTCGGCGTGTGGGTTGGACCGTCTTTGGTGGCGGCCATTCTTATCGCCGGCTTTCTTCGGGGCCCCTTGCGCTACGGCGAGCAGCTATGCAATCACCACATCGCCTTTAAAATTCTTGCCATTTTGCGGAGCAAGGTGTTTGCTTCTTTGCGAAAATTGGCCCCGGCGAAGTTGGAAGGAAAAGATAAGGGCAATCTCATCACCCTGATCACCTCGGATATTGAATTGTTGGAAGTATTTTACGCCCACACCATTTCCCCCGCGGCCATCGCCTTGATTTTCTCCCTCATATCTGTGACTCTTCTCGCGAAAGCGGAGCCGCTCTTGGCTCTCTATGCCGCCTTCGGCTACACCGTCGTCGGCGTGGGGCTACCCTTGTATCTGTCCAAGCGAAACAAAAACCTCGGTCTCGATGCGCGAAATGCAAGCGGCCGCTTGAGCGGCTTTGTCTTAGACGGCTTGCGGGGACTGAGAGAAATTCTCCAGTATCGTTTTGAGGAAAGCTATTTAAAGAATTTAAAAGCCATGAGCCGAGAAAGCATCGAGGCGGGCGGCCGCTTAAAAGATGAGACGGCTTTCGGCATGGCGATGACGGGCATGGTGTTAAGCCTCTTGCACTTGGGGCTTGTGGTCTTGGCGGGCATGATCTACCTGAGAGGCACGGAAGATGTGGTCATGCTTTTTACGGCGGTGGTTTATATTCTTTCCTCTTACGGGCCTGTGCTCGCCCTGGCCGCCTTGGGAAATACCCTGCAGCCCACCTTTGCTGCGGGCAATCGGGTGTTGGATATTTTAGATGAGTGCCCGAAAGTGGAAGAAGTTGAAAATGGCGTCGCCGTGAATTTTACGGGGGCCGCACTGGAAGCGGTGGATTTTTCCTACGAAAACACGGCGATTTTGCAAGCCATGAATCTGGAAGTAAAAAAAGGGGAAATCCTCGCCCTTCAGGGCAAGTCGGGTTCCGGAAAATCCACGATTCTTCGTCTTCTTATGCGTTTTTGGGACGTAGACGGCGGCTCCGTGAAGATCGGGAGCGAAGATATTCGAGCCATCGACACAGCATCTTTAAGAAAAGCGGAAGGGTTTATGACCCAGGAAACCTATTTGTTTAACGAGACCATTGCATCGAACTTGCGCTTGGCCCGCTTGGATGCCACGAAGGAGGAAATGGAAGCGGCCTGTCGCCGAGCCGCTGTCCACGATTTCGTTCTTTCCCTCCCCAAGGGGTACGACACGAAAATCGGCGAAATGGGTAGCCGCCTGTCATCGGGTGAACGGCAACGCCTGGGTCTGGCCCGCGCCTTTTTGCATGACGCGCCCTTTTTGCTCTTGGATGAACCGACATCGAATCTGGACAGCTTAAATGAAGCCATGATTTTGCGGTCTTTGAAAGAGACGGCAGGGGAGAAGACGGTACTCATGGTGAGCCATCGTCCCTCTTCTTTAACTGTAGCGGATCGAATCATCCATTTAGAGACTGATCGCGTTTCTTAATAAAAAAAGCTTCCGCGCTTGGAAAAAATCCGAGCGGGAAGCTCTTTTTTATTTAAACAGTTGGCCGCCGGCATAGAGGGCGATAAAGCCCGCCGCCACCGTGGCGACGACATAGAGAACAGCGGTGGTCATGTGGCCTTTTTCCATCATGGCCACGGTTTCCGCGCTGAAGGTGGAGAAGGTGGTGAGGCCGCCGCAAAAGCCGGTCTTTAATAAAATCTGCACATTGGGATCCATGCCGCGGGCCTCGGCCTTGGCCGCGATAAGGCCCATGAGAAAGCATCCCATGAGATTGGCGAGAAAGGTGGGAAGGGGCAGGCCGTGACCTGAAAGGGGCAGCCGGGAGATCAAGAAGCGACTGGTCGCGCCCAGAGCGCCGCCGGCTGCGGCAAAGAGGACTTGCATTTACGCCCTCGTCGCCATTTTTTGAATGAGCCCCACGACCACGTCTCGGCTCTTTTCCATGTGTTGAATGGGAATGTATTCGTAGGGGCCGTGGAAATTCATGCCGCCGGTAAATAAATTCGGCGTGGGCAGCCCCATCCAGGAGAGTCGGCTGCCGTCGGTGCCGCCGCGAATGGGCTCGATTACAGGCTCGATGCCCTCTTCTTCCATGACCTCGACGCAGAGATCGATAAGGTCCATGTGGGGCTCGATTTTTTCCCGCATGTTGCGGTAGCTTTCTTCCAGGGTCAAGGTGATGCGCTCGCCGTATTTTCTGTTTAAGAAATCCACGGCGGCCTGAAGGATTGCGCTCATGTTCTCTACTTTATCGGCGTCGAAGTCGCGGAGGATGTAGTCCATTTCCGCCGCCTCCACATTGCCGCGGAATTGATCCAAGTGGAAAAAGCCTTCGTAGCCTTCCGTGTACTCAGGGCGCATCTGTTCGGGAAGCATGCGGTCCAGCTCCATGCCGAGGCTGATGGCGTTGATCATGTGATTTTTCGCCGTGCCCGGGTGGACGCTCACGCCCTGAATTTCAACTTTGGCGCTGACGGCGTGAAAGCATTCGTATTGCACTTCGCCGAGGCGGGAGCCGTCGACGGTAAAGGCAATGTCGGCACCGAAAGACTCCACGTCGAAGTGATCCACGCCGCGGCCTACCTCTTCGTCGGGAGTGAAGGCGATGGCCAAATCGCCGTGGGGCAAGTCCTCTTCGATGAGGGTTCGGAGGCTGTCCATAATAATGGCGATGCCCGCCTTGTCGTCGGCACCTAAAAGGGTGGTGCCGTCGGTGACCATGAGATCCAGGCCCACTACGTCTTTTAAAGCGGGGAAATCTTTGTCGGAGAGGACGATGTTTTTTTCTTTATTTAAAAGGATGTCGCCGCCTTCGTAGCGGATGACGCGGGGCTTGACGCCTTCGCCTTTTGCGGCGGGCGCCGTGTCCATGTGGGATAAGAGGCCCAAGGTGGGAAGGTCTTTGTCCACATTGCGCTTCAGATGGGCGGTGACGTAGCCGTATTCGTCGACCTTGGCATCGGAAAGTCCAAGCTCCTTGAGCTCGTCCACGAGGATATGGGCCAAATCGAATTGGCGCGCCGTGGAAGGATAGGTCGTGGAACTTTCGTCGCTGGTGGTGTAAACTTGTACGTATTTTTTCAGTCGTTCGGTAATGTTCATGGAATCTCCTTTCGTTTTTCCTAACTTGTATTGTAGCACATGGGCGTGCTATACTCGGGGAAAAAGAAAGGGGTTTTTCTATGAAAATCGCCATCATCGGCGGCGGCGTGAGCGGCCTTACGGCAGGCTGTCTCCTGGCCGAGGCGGGATGTGCCGTGACGATCTACGAGCGAAAAAATCGGGTGGGGAAAAAATTACTGGCCACGGGAAACGGCCGCGCCAATGTAAGCAATGCCGATCTCTCTTCGGACCATTGGCACAGCGAATCGCCCCTGCCCTTCGATCCCGGCACGTATTTTTCCGCCGAAGCGCGGCGGGAATTTTTCGACGCCCTGGGGATCGACTTGGTCGAAGAGGAACGGGGCAAGCTCTACCCATCCACCCTTCAGGCCCGCACGGTGTTAAATGCTCTGCGTCGCCGCTTTTTTGCATCCGGCGGCGAGGAAGTGGTGGAGACCTGCATCGATAGTATCGAGCAATCAAAGGGCGGCTTCCTGCTCGCTAGCGGGGAAAATTCTTTTTTCGCCGATAAAGTCATCGTGGCAACCGGGGGCATGGCCATGCCCCAATCGGGCTCCGACGGCAAGGGCTACGGCCTCATGAAAGCCTTCGGCCACAAGAAAACCCGCATCTTTCCGGGAATCTCCGCGCTTCTCTGCGAAAGTTCCTATTTAAAACACTTAAACGGCACGAAAGTGCAGGGTAGAATCACCCTTTACAGAAACGGGGAGGGGATCGCCTCGGAAGAAGGGGAAATTCTTCTCGCCAAAGACGGTATCAGCGGGCCGCCGGTCTTGGATCTTGCCCGTGCCGTGGGAGAGAGAAAGGGCGAGTACACTGTCTCATTCCCCATGCTCAATCATTTGGATCAACTCCCGGATTACCGAAACATTCTGGAGGGGAGAAGCTACCTCCCCGCGTCGGCGAAGGATTTTCTCGACGGCATTCTCTCCAACAAATGGGTGCACGTGGTCTTAAAGGAATGCGGCCTGAAAGGGGGAGAGCCCATGGATCAGCTGAGCTGGGAAGAGAGAGACCGCCTCTTGAAACTGCTTTTTTCCTTTACCTTGCCCGTCACCGGTGTGCGGGGCTTCGACTACGCCCAGGTCACCTGCGGCGGCATGGCCCTTTCGGGCTTTAGCGCGGATCTTGAGTCCCTTTACGCCCCGGGTCTTTACGCCGCCGGGGAAGTGCTGGATGTGGACGGGGACTGCGGCGGCTACAACATTCACTGGGCCCTGGCCTCCGCCCATCGCATCGCCCGTGCCATCATAAAAAATGATAAATAATGAAAAAGTCCCTTTACACAGGGGCTTTTCTTTGGTATTATGAATGAGTTGAAACCGCAGACAGCAGGTGGTTCGCCTTAATTTCCTGCCGAGGTGACTGAATTTGATTTTAGTACTCGCATTGTGTCTGCAATGTGATTTTTTTATGTAGAAAACGAGGAGGTGAATCTGTGAAAGAAGAGCTACTCCAATCGAAAATTGCCTTAGTCGATGAGATCAAGGAAAAGATCGAAAAGTCTCAATCCATTGTTTTGGTTAACAACCACGGTTTAACGGTGGAAGAAGTAACCAAATTGAGAAAGGAACTGCGCGAACACGGCGTTGACTACAAGGTGTACAAAAACACCATGTTGAAACGTGCCTTCGACGCTACCGGCAACGAAGACGCCAACGAATTGCTCGTCGGCCCCACCGTCGCCGCTTTCGGTATTGAAGATGCCGTTCAACCGGCAAAGATCTTAAACGATTTCGCCGAAGAGAACGACCGCTTAGAAATTAAAGGCGGTATCTTAGACGGCCGCGTCGTTTCCATCGACGAAGTCAAGGCATTGGCAAAATTACCGAGCCGCGAAGTGCTTGTTGCACAATTGCTCGGCAGCTTAAACGCACCGATTCAAGGACTGGCAACTGTCCTGTCCGGAAACATCCGCGGTCTCGCCGTTGCGCTTAACCAAATCCGCGAAAAGAAGGAAGAAGAAACCGCCTAAGGGCACAAATCATTTACGGAGGTATATATACTATGGCATCTGAAAAAGTAACCGCTCTTATTGAAGAGATCAAAGAATTAACCGTTATTGAACTCGCTGACTTAGTTAGCGCTTTAGAAGAAGAATTCGGCGTTAGCGCACAAGCTCCCGTCGCAGTAGCAGCAGCAGGCGCACCGGCAGCCGCAGCAGCAGGCGCAGCCGCTGAAGAAAAATCCGAATTCGACGTTATCCTCGAATCCGCAGGCCAAGAAAAAGTTAAGGTCGTCAAAGTCGTTAAAGACATCACCGGCCTCGGCTTAAAAGACGCAAAAGCTCTCGTTGACGGCGCTCCGAAGCCCGTTAAAGAAGGCGCTAACAAAGAAGAAGCTGACGAAATCAAAGCTAAATTGGAAGAAGTCGGCGCAACTGTCGAAGTTAAGTAAGATCGTCTTACGAAAAGTCCTCACTCTTCGGAGTGGGGATTTTTTTTATTGCATTTTTTCTGTGTTCTGTCAATCCTCGGAAAGCCCTGTGAAAACCAAATTCATTTTCCGGGAAAACAGGATTTATTTGCAGAGAATTTTCCCTTTAACCGGGATCAGCGCGACTGTGACACCTCGCTAAAGCGTTGAAATTTAGGGATTTTTTACACTTTTTTCATGGGAGCGTGTATAATCAATAGGTAGGAAAACAGAAGAAGGGCAGTGTGAAAATATAGTATGAAAGAATTTAAACGGGTTTTTCCCAAGACCATTCCCCTATTGATCAGTTATTTATTACTGGGCATGGGCTTCGGCGTATTGATTCGCTCCGTGGGCCGCTCCACTTTGGTGAGCCTCTTGATGAGTTTCGGCATTTACGCCGGCGCCATGCAATTTGCCATGGTCAGTTTGTTTGCGCAGCACCTCGCCGTGCTTGAGCTGGTGATTTTGGCCTTTTCCATTAATTTAAGGTATTTATTCTACACGATTTCTCTCTTAAATCCCCTGAGCGGGCAGCCCATGTGGAAGAAAATACTCACCACCCATTTCTGCAGCGACGAAACCTTCTCCCTCTACATCACGGCGGGGGAAGACGGGGGCATGGCCTCAGCCGAGGATATGTTTCGCATCGGGCTTTTAAATTGCCTGTATTGGATGACGGGCACCCTACTCGGCGCCCTGCTCGGGAGCGTGCTTCCCTTCAGTGTGGAAGGCATCGACTTTATGATGACCGCCATTTTCATCACCGCCTTTATCGAGCAGTGGAAGGGAACGGATCATCACTTCCCGGCACTTTTGGGCCTGGCCGCGTCCCTTCTCGCCGTCCTTCTTTTCGGTCGCGACGCCTTTCTCTTGCCCGCCATGGCCTGCATTTTAATCGGAAATCTGTATTATAGGAGGAAACATGTCAACTAAAGAAGTCTATATCGCCATCGCCATCGCCGTGGCCATTACCTTTTTCATTCGCATGTTCCCCTTGTTTTTCTTTTCCAAACGAGATACCATTCCGAAAATCGTAAAGGATCTGGGCGTGCTTTTGCCCTACTCCATGATGGGGCTTTTAATTATTTACTGCCTCAGGTCCATGCGCTTCGATTCCCTCGCAGGCTTCGTTCCCCTGACCGTGGCGAGTCTCGTGACGGCGGGAAGTTATCTGTGGAAGCGCAAATCCATTCTCTCCATTGTCCTGGGCACGGCGGTTTACATGTTTTTAATTCAGCAAGTGTTCGTCGGATAATTTCGTGATATACTGTTTCCGAACTATTTTTAAGGAGGAAGTTTATGGAATCATTCTTTAAATTACGGGAAAATAACACGGATTTTTCCACGGAAATTTTAGCCGGCATGACCACGTTCTTTGCCATGAGCTACATTATTTTCGTCAATCCGGCGATTCTTTCCCAAACGGGCATTCCCTGGGGCGCCGTCTTCTTAGCCACGATTATCGCCTCGGTGGTCTCCACCTTGGTCATGGGGCTTTTCGCCAATGTGCCCTACGCCTTGGCACCGGGCATGGGACTCAATGCCTTTTTCACCTACACCGTCGTCTTCGGTTTGGGCTTTACGTGGAAAGAAGCCCTGGGCATGGTCTTCTTGTGCGGCGTCATCAATGTGTTGATCACCGTTACGAAAGTTCGGAAGATGATTATTACGTCCATCCCCGAATCCCTGCAACACGCCATCAGCGGCGGCATCGGCGTATTTATCGGCTACATCGGCATTAAAAACTGCGGCCTTTTGAACTTTACTCTGGATCCCGGCACCTATCAGGCTCTGGACGGCGGCACCATTATCGGCTCCTCCGCCGCCGTGCCCGCCTTGGTGAATTTCAACAATGCCGGCGTGCTCCTCGCCTTAATCGGCCTTTTGATCACCGTGGTCTTGGTGATTAAGAATGTGAAAGGTGCCATCTTACTCAGTATTTTAGCCACGACCCTTATCGGCATCCCCATGGGCGTCGTGGATCTGTCGAAACTTTCGGAAAGCCCCTCCGTGGCCAGCTCCTTCCAAGACCTTTCCACGGTCTTCGGCGTGGCCCTGGGCAAAGAAGGGCTCCTCGGCCTCTTTTCCGATCCGGCGCGGATTCCTCTGGTGCTTATGACCATCTTCGCCTTTTCACTGAGCGATACCTTCGACACCTTGGGCACCTTTATCGGAACCGGCCGTCGCTCCGGAATTTTCAGCGAAGAAGACATTCGCAATATGCAATCCAGCTCCGGCTTTAAATCGAAACTGGACAAGGCCCTTTTCGCCGACTCCATCGGCACGGTCATCGGCGCCTTTATCGGCACCAGTAACACCACCACCTTTGTAGAAAGTGCCGCGGGCATCGGCGCCGGCGGTCGCACCGGGCTTACCTCCGTCGTTACGGCGGCCATGTTCTTGTTGGCCATCGTCATCGCGCCGGTGGCGGGCATGGTTCCGGCACAGGCCACGGCTCCCGTACTGATCATCGTCGGGATTATGATGTGCGCAAGCTTTGCGGAAATTGAGTGGACAGATTTGGAATGCGCCGTACCGGCCTTCTTCGCTTCGATTTTCATGGGCTTCAGCTACTCCATCAGCAACGGCATCGCCGCAGGCTTTATTTTCTACTGCGTCGTCATGATTTTGAAGGGAAAAGCCAAAGAGCTGCACCCGATTATCGTGGGCTCGTCGATTTTATTCTTAATCAATTACGCCCTTATGGCCTACCTGGCCATGTAGGAGAAAAGAGGCTTCGGCCTCTTTTTTTGTGCCGCGGAAAAAATGCAGAAAATAAGGGCGTAGGGTATAATGAAATTACGACAGAAAAGAAACGACGAAAGGGGAGTTTATGAAGACACAGGATTTACTACACGCATTAAAAGAAAAGAGCTGGGTGAGTTTAACCCACGAAGTGACGAAAGACATGGCCATTTACCAGGCCTTTAATCCCTTGGGCGAGCGAGTCCTCACGACCTTGGAGGAAACGGGCTCGGACAATCGGGAATACACCTTGGGCACCTCCCACGGCACCCACGTGGACGCACCGGCCCATTTTATGGCCGGGGGAAAGATTTTATCGGATATTTCGCCGAAAGAGCGCTACCTGCCTCTCTACGTCCTCCACTTGGAAGACAAGGTCAAGGAAGATCCCGGCTACGCCGTCACCGTGGACGACATTTTGGCCTTCGAACAAGAATACGGCGCCATCCCGGAAGGGGCCTTCGTGGCCTTCTCCTCGGGCTGGTACAAGCGGATTTATTCCCAAGAAGACTTCACCAACACCCACGACGGTGTGGAAGTGACGCCGGGCTGGTCCGTGGCGGCTCTCGAGTACTTGAGCCGCACGCGGAAGATCGCCGCTATCGGCCACGAAACATTAAACACCGACGCCGGCCCCGAAGCCGCCGAAGCGGGAGATTTGGTGGCCCAACGCTTTTGGCTCAACGAAAACAAATTCCAGGTGGAAGTCATGGCCAATTTGGATCGCGTGCCCGCTGCGGGGGGTATCATTATGATCAATGTCCTTCACATCAAAGGCGCCGTTGCCTTTCCCGCCGAAGTCACCGCCGTCTTCGACGCATAAAAATAAAGCTATTGCCCGATCACAGGCAATAGCTTTTTCTCTACCACAGGGGATTTAATTCGTCGAGGAAATCCTGCACCGTGGCGAAGGCTTCGCGCTCATTCTCCAGAATTTCTTCGTTGGCGCCGGAAAGAGAGATGGTGCCGATGCATTCCCTTCGCTTGTCGAAAATGGGAATGGCGATGGAGCCGAGGCCGTCGTTGATTTCGCCGATTTCTAGGGCGTAGCCTTTTTCTCGCGTGGCCTGCATCTCCTCTTTCAAGACGGAATCTTTCGTAATGGTCTTGTCCGTGTAGGCTACCAGGCGCGTGTCTTTAATGTATTTGTCCACCACCGTCTCCGGCAAACTGGCCAAATAGGCCTTGCCCGAGGCCGTGGCGTGGAGGGGAAAGGGCGTGCGTGAGCGGGTCATAATCAAGTAGCGGGTGTTGTCCGGCACTTCCGTAAATACGGTTAAAAGCTGGCCGTCTTCCACCATATTTAAACGAGCGCTCAGTTCAAAGGCATTGGCCCAAACGCGAAGCATGGGCTGAATTTTATTTTTTACGTGAAATAAGTATTGGTCTTCCACGAGATTGGCCTTGGGAATAAAAGCCAAGCCCAAGTGGTAGTCATTTTCCGCTTCGTCGCGGCTTAAGTATTGAAAGTGAACCAGGGTATTGACCAAACCGCGGGTGGTGTTCACATTTAATTTCACTAGTTTAGATATTTCCGACAAACTCAGTTTCGGATGCACGGCATCGAAGCAATCCAAAATAGCAAATGCCCGTGCAAGGGACTGAATGGTTCGGGGCGTCTTGTCCATAACATTCTCCTCATTGTCTATATCGTTTCCTATAATAAGATTACACCACATGAACGCGAAGAGAAAGGGAAAAATCATCTTGAACAGTGAAAATTTTATGATACACTATTAGAGCGACTAAATAGAAAAGGAGAAGGATCTTGAGCAACAGAACCGGAAAAATAGCGGCCATCGTCCTCGGCGTGTTGGCCCTTATCTATGTGATCGGGGCTTTGGCCTTTACGCAAGTCTATATGCCGAACACCTCGGTAAACGGCGCGGATATTTCCCTTCAGCCGCGAGCCGATTTAAGGGGAAATTTCGAAGCGTCCTGGAAGGATTACGCCTTGACCGTCGTGGGAAAAGACGAAAAAACCGACACGATAAAGGCGTCGAGCATCGACTACAAAGAAACCATGCCTGATTTTCAAATGAAGGAATACAGTCCCTGGGCCTGGCCGGTTTATGCCTTTGCAAAGAAAGATTACAAGGTAAATACCGCCATCACCTACGACGACGAAAAGCTTGAAAAGGCATTGGCAAGCATGCACATGGTGGCGGATAAAGACATTACGGACCCGACGCCGGAAATGATCGCCTACGAAGAGGGCAAGGGCTATGTCATTACCGAAGCCAGGGAAGGCACGCGCCTTGACGGACCGAAGCTCAAAGAAGCCGTGTTAAAATCTCTGCATAAACAGGATAAAAAACTGGACGCGAAGAAAGCGGATCTCTATTTGAAGCCCGTGCCGGCGGAAGATTTGGACCACATGAAAAAACACGTGGCCAGCTTAAACGCCATCGAGGAATACAAGCTCACCTACACCTTTTCCGATCGGGAAGAAGTGTTGGCCGGGGAAAATTTAATTAATCTTTACAAATCTGCCGACGACGGCAGCCTGGAGCCGGACGAAGAAAAAGTGAAGGAATACGTGGCCGGTCTGGGCGAAAAGTACGACACCTTCAGAGGCACGCGGGATTTTCAAGCCACCGGCGGCGCCATGATGCGCGTCAAAGGGGGCATTTACGGTTGGCAAATCGACCAGCCCAAGACCCGCGAGCAGCTTATGCTCGCTATGAAGGATAAAAAAGTTCAAAGCATGGAGCCGGTGTACAAGCGAAAAGCCGTGAGCCGAAACGTCAACGACTTGGGCAACAGCTACATCGAAATCGACATCGCCCGCCAACACATGTGGCTTTACAAAGAAGGCAATCTCGTCATCGACGCCCCCGTCGTTACCGGCAATCCCTACGCCGGAAACGGAACGCCCACCGGCACCCAGGAAATCTGGGCCAAAGAGCGCAACCGCTACCTGACCGGGGAAACCTGGAAGAGCTATGTGAAATATTGGATGCCCTTTAACTGGACGGGATGCGGCATTCACGACTCCAACTGGCGGGGAAGTTACGGCGGCAGAATTTATTTAGGCGGCGGCAGCCACGGCTGCGTCAACACGCCTCCGTCGAAAGCGCCGACCTTCTACGAAAATGCCTTTATGGGCATGCCCGTAGTCATCTATAATTCCAATAAACACGCCATCTGATAAAAGCGCCGCGGGGCGCTTTTTTCATCCATTGAAAAATTACTGTGAAAATAGAGGAAAATTTTGCCCGAGCCCTGTTTTCCCGCGGCCATTTGTTGTAAAATAAGTTGTACGATTTGCTTGTATGACAGGAGGGTATTTTGAAAACCATTTACGAAGGAAAGACGAAGGACATTCGACAAGAAGACGGCAAGACCTATTTCTACTTTAAAGATGACGTCACGGGCAAAGACGGCGTCTTCGATCCCGGTGAAAACCAAGTAGGCCTTTCCATCGAAGGTTCCGGCCGCGCATGCATCGCCATGAGCAAATACTTTTTTGAAAAATTCGAAGCAGATAAAATCCCTACGCACTACATTTCCGCCGACGTTGACAATCGTCTCATGGAAATCAAGCCCGCCAAAGTATTCGGTAAGGGCCTGGAAGTGATCTGCCGCTTTAAAGCCACGGGCAGCTTCATCCGCCGCTACGGCAAATACGCCAAGGACGGCGACGATTTAAATCGTTACGTGGAATTTACCTTAAAAGACGACGAACGCCAAGATCCTCTGATCAACGAAGACGCCCTGGTTCTTTTGGGCATTTTAAAAGAAGGGGAATACGACCGCATCAAGGAACTCACTCGCTCCATTTCTCAAGTGATCTACGACGACTTAAAGGCGCGGGGCCTTGAAATGTACGACATTAAATTGGAATTCGGCCGCTTGGAAGGCAGCGACGAAGTCGTTTTAATCGACGAAGTCTCCGGCGGCAATATGCGCGTCTATAAAGGGGACGAATACATCGAACCCCTGCGTCTTTCCGAAATGATCGTCGGCAAGTAAAAAGGCTCTATAATATCCATTGGGGAGTAAGCTCCTCAATGGATATTTTTGTGCAAAAAGATAGCACTTGTTTTCCCTATCGCCTAAAATTAAATCACCACAAAATAATAAAGGGGGTCAAACAAGTGCAAAACAATATTACCACATTACTTTTAGGAATCCAAGACGTCGAGGTTACCGCTGTTTTAGAAGAAAGACGGCTCATTACCATTGACTGCAAACCCGTTCATGATCGGGTTTGTCCTCACTGTGGCTCGACCCACGCTTGGGTCCACGATCACCGGGAGCAAGTGCTTCGGGACGCACCGATGCGCCGAAAGCACGTGCTTCTGCGGGTTAAGAAGACACGGTATGATTGCAAGGATTGCGGGGCGCGCTTTGAGGCACCTCTTTCCTTTGCCGCCAAGGGCAAACAGATGACAAAGCGCTTAATCGCTTATGTGGTGGATGCGTTTCGAGATATCCGGTCTGTATCGGAGCTGGCTAAGGAGGTGGGGATTTCAACGACGAGTATTTTCCGTATCGTGGCTTGTTTATTTGTGCCCAGAAAAAAGTTGCCTCGCGTCTTTTGTATCGACGAGTTTAAGGGAGACAGCGGCGGAAGCAAGTACCAAACCACCTTGGCCGATGGGGAGGCTCATCGGATCATCGACATTCTTCCGACGCGCTACGGCAAGGATTTAGCCGCGTATTTCTCTTCCATCGATCGAGCGGAAAGGCGCGGCGTTGAAATCTTTGTCAGCGATATGTGCGGCACCTTTAAAGGCGTTCAAGAGGCTTTCTTTCCACAAAGTACCCACGTCATCGACCGGTACCATTTTATCCGCCAAGTCCATTGGGCCTTGGAAAACGTCAGGAAGCGGGAACAGAAACGGATGACGGTAACAGAAAGAAAATGGTTTAAACGAAGCCGTAGCCTCCTGAAAAAGCCGGCTAAAGACCTCACTCAAGGGGAGAAAAGCCTCGTCGCCACCATGCTCGAAAAGAGCGATGCCATTCGAACCGCTTACGTCTTAAAAGAAGGCTTTTACACCTACGTCCTTTCTCAGAAAAACAAAGAAGCCGCTGCTACTGCTCTTTCAACATGGATGGAAGAGGCTAAGAAAAGCGGGCTAAAGGAGTGGCGCTACTGCTTGCGCGCTTACACCAACTGGTTCGAGGAGATTACCAACAGCTTTGATTACCCGTGGAGTAACGGCTACGTGGAAGGAACGCACAACAAGATCAAGACCGTGAAGCGTGTGGCCTTTGGGATGCAAAACTTTCATCATTTTCGAACGAAACTGCTTTTCGTTTGTTCAAAAGGTCGGTGATGAATGGCTTTTAGGAAAACAAAAAGGAGCCTAGTTTTCACTAGACTCCCCAATGGTTGACATAGAACCAGTAAAAAGCATGATTGCGCAAAAGAGCCCTGCGGGGCTTTTTTTGTTGCCGACATTTTCTGAAAAAGGTTTTCATTTATCTACAAACGTGGTATAATAAGGACAAATCAAAGATTATAAATCTTCAGGGCGAGGTGGAATTCCTCATCGGTGGTAAAGTCCACGTGTCGAAAGACTGAATTGGTGCAATTCCAATACCGACGGTAAAAGTCCGGATGAAAGAAGATCTTTTTTTTCATGTTTTTATGCCCGAGGACGCGGGCTTTTTTTGTGCCCGACAAGGAGGTACCATGAATCAAATTCAGCGGACGAAGGCGCGTTATTCCACACGAAACCTGACGCGTCTGTCCCTCTTATCCGTCATCGCATTTCTACTTATGTACGTCGAATTTCCCTTGGCCTTTATTGCGCCGCCATTTATAAAAATCGACTTGTCCGACATGCCGGCCTTAATCGGCGGCTTCGCTATGGGTCCCGTGGCGGGGATCACCATCGAACTGGTGAAGTGCATCCTCACCTTTTTCGTTCGGGGCACCACCACCGGCGGGGTCGGGGAGTTGTCGAACTTTATCGTCGGCGCCCTCTTCGTCGGTCTCTCGGCGAAATTTTACAGCCGCCATAGAACCTATCGCGGCGCCGTCGTCGGTTTGTTGATGGGCGTCATCGGCATGACCCTCGTGGCCACCTTGAGCAATTACTTCGTGGTCTTTCCCCTCTACGGCAAGATCATGCCCATGGAAGCCATCATCAACATGGGCCGGGCCGTAACGCCTCGGGTGAAATCCCTTTGGGACCTCATGGTCTATTGCATCGTGCCCTTTAATTTGGTGAAGGGGCTCATCGTTTCGGCGGCGACCTTGGCCTTGTACAAGCGCGTCTCCCATTTCCTGCACGACTGATCGAAACACCCGCTTTTCGAAGCGGGTTTTTTCTTGCCCGGAAGGGTAGTCAAGCTTTCTTTACAAATGCGGGCGCAAACACTATAATAATTTAAAGGAAAAACGATTGCTCATCAAAAAACAGGGGAGCATTCCGCACTATTTTTTAACGTTCGTAAGGAGGAAGTCATGGAAGACGGCAAATTGAAAGTAAAAGCCAACGGGGCGGCGCTCTTGCCCTTTATTCTCTTTGTATTGGTTTACCTTGCCACGGGCTTGATCTTAAATGCAAGAGGCGTGGAAATGGCCTTTTACCAAGTGGCGGCACCGGTGTGTATCTTACCGGCCATCGTGCTCGCTTTTATTATGTTTGAAGGCACGATCGACGACAAATTCAATTCCTTTGTGCGGGGTTGCGGCGACGAAAACATCATCATCATGTGTTTGATTTACATATTGGCCGGCGCCTTCGCCACCGTGTCGAAAACATCCGGCGGCGTGGACTCCGTGGTTAACTTCGCCCTGTCCATGATCCCCGTTCAATACATTACCGCCGGGATTTTTCTCATCAGTTGCTTCATTTCCCTCTCCACCGGCACATCCGTGGGCACCATTTCGGCGGTGGGCCCCATTGCCGTGGGCGTGGCCCAAAAGGGAAATCTGTCCCTGGCCCTGGTTATCGGCGCTTTGGTGGGCGGCGCCATGTTCGGCGACAATCTCTCCGTCATTTCCGATACCACCATCGCCGCCACCAGGACGCAAAATGTGGAAATGAAAGACAAGTTCCGGGCGAATATTAAAATCGCCCTTCCCGCTGCGATTATCACCTTCGTGATCTTTCTCTTTGTAGGCAAGCCTACGGGGGAAGTGGTGCTCGACGACTTAAGCTACAGCTTCGTCTTGATCATCCCCTACTTGTTCGTGCTGATTTCGGCGCTGGCCGGCATGAATGTCTTTTTGGTTCTCGCCAGCGGCATCGTGCTTTCAGGTGTTATCGGCATCGCCACCGGCGGGCTCACCATGATGACCTTCGCCCAAAACATTTTCGACGGCTTTAGCGGCATGTTCGAGATCTTCCTCCTGTCCATGTTAACCGGCGGCCTGTCCTACATGGTTTCGCAAAACGGCGGCATCGAATGGTTGGTCCAAAAGATCCGCAGCTTTGCCAAGGACGTGAAGTCGGCGGAAGTTTCCATCGCCCTCTTGACCCTTGTAACGGACGCCGCCACGGCCAACAATACGGTGGCCATTATTATCGACGGCCCCGTGGCCAAGGAAATCTCCAAAGACTTTAAGGTGGATCCCAGGCGCTCGGCGTCTTTGCTCGACGCCTTTTCCTGCGTCATGCAAGGGATCATTCCCTACGGCGCACAAATTTTAATCGCCGCCGGGCTCACCAAGGAACTGGGCGCGGCAGCTGTCTCTCCCGTGGAAATCATTCCCTTCCTCTGGTACCAAGGCCTGCTGGCTCTCTTCGCCCTGGCTTCGATTTTCATCCGTTTCGCCGATCCCAAAGACAAATGGGATTTCGAAAAGGATATGCCGCAAGTTCAATAATCGTGATTTAACAGAGCGTCGACGAAACCGTCGGCGCTTTTTCCGTGCCCGCAAAAGGAAAAGCGCCCAAAAAAATAAGACCGGCGATCCGATCTTATTCTTTCGCAAACCGCAGGGGCGGTCCGATTATTCTTCTTCAGCTTCTTCTTCGCTCGCTTCGGTTTCACCGACGGTGGGTACGTCAGCTGCATCGGCGCTTGCTTCTTCTTCGTCTTCAACGGATTCTTCGCGGGGTTCTTGCAGTGCGCAGACGGCTTCGTCCAAGTCGGTTAAGACTTCGATGTCGGCAATGGATGCCACGTCTAAGTCGGCGACGGTTAAGGTATCGCCGATTTGCATGTCAGCGACATTGACAACACCTTCGGAGGGAAGGCTGGTCGGCAAGCATTCGACTTCGACTTCTTCGAGAAGTTGCAACAAGACGGACGGTTGGACGCGAATGTCGTCGCGGCCTTCCAAGACGACGGGAATGGAGAGCTTGATTTTTTCTTTCAAGTTTACGCCATAGGCATCGAAGTGGAGCAATTGGTTCTTGAAGGGGTGTTCTTGGATTTCCTTAAAGAGAATCTTGTGATCTTCCCCGTTTACATTGACATCGACCAAAGCGGACGTACCGGCTTCGTCGACGACTTTTTGCAATTCATTGGCCTTTGCCGCAACGGCAACGGGTTCGGAATCCTTGGCATAGAAGATGCCGGGGACCATACCTTCGGCGCGGGTCTTTTTAGCGCCGGAAGTACCTAAGTCTTCGCGCTTTACTAAATTTAATTTAATCGTGTTCATTGTGTCCTCCTTTGTTTACTCAACAATATATTATACCTGAAACGGGCCGCCATTTCCACGTTTTGACGAAGTTAGTGGGCAATTTTCTGTATAAAACTCATACCCAAGGCACCTTGACCGATGTGGGCGCTTACCACAGGGGTTAATACGTCCACGTAAACGTCCGTAGCGGGGGTTTTTTCCAAAATGGTTTCTTTTACCGTAAGGGCCAATTTTTCGTCGTCGCCGTGGGACAAAAGCACCGTGGTTTCATCGGGGTCCATGCTTCCCTGAAGAGTTTGTACCAAGCGCTTCGCCGCCTGCTTTGTGCCCCGCGCCTTGTCGGAGACGATAAGATCCCCGTCGTCGTTCATAAGTAGAATGGGTTTAATGTTCAGGGCGCTTCCCAAAAGGGCCATTCCGCCCGATGCGCGGCCGCTTCGCCTCAGGTGATCCAAATTGGTAATCAGTCCTGTAAAGACCACACGCTCCAAATAATTCAAAAGGTCTTGTTCGTTTTCTTGAAGGGAAAGGCCCCGCGCCCGATTGGACACGGCGCGCTTGACGAGAAAAGCGCCGGCGGGCCCGCAGTTTTTTGTGTCGATGCAAGCGACGGACCGGCCCGGGTATTGATTGAGCAGACTTTTTTTCGCCAAAAGAGCCTGGGTATAGGTGGCTGAGATGCCGCCGGAAAGGCTTAAATACAAGACATCCCTGCCTTCGTTCAAAAATTTTTGAAAGTAGGCTTCATAGATGGACAGGGAGATCTGCGAGGTCGTGGCCACGGAATCCCGAATGTCCCGGTAAAAGGCCGAAATAACATCCGAAGGGGTGTTTTCTCCGATGAGAAACTCTTCATCGTCCATGGAGACGACCATGGGAATCATCCGGAAGTCCGAGGGATCCACAAAGGACGGGTTGACGTTTAAGGCGCCGTCCGTGATAATTTCATAGTTCGTCATGTTACAGTCCTTTCTCACTGCACGTGATAAAGTAAGCAGACTTATTATAACATAAGCCCATTTTTCTGACACGCCTCAAACGCACCGAAGGCTTCGACGCTACGACCGCCAGCGTTTCATGCGCTCTTTTTGCCACTGGCGACTGCGAATGTCTTCCATGCGATCGCCGAGGGCGGTGAAAAACGCCGGCATATGGTCCACGCCGTGGGTGCCGTAGCGGTGGTAACGCACGCTTAAGCAGAGGCCGATCATGGCCAGGTTTACCATTTGAAAGGTGCCGCCGTAGCTGATAAAGGGGAGGGGAATGCCGGTGACGGGCATGAGCCCCAAGGTCATCCCCATATTTTCCCATATGTGAATGAACAGAACGCTTAAAAAACCGAAGATCATGAGTTGGCCGCCCTTGTCCTTGGCGAGTTTTGCGAGAGACAGAAGGCGGTAAAATAACAGGGCGTAAAGAACGAGCAAAAGGGCGCCGCCGAGAAAGCCCAGTTCCTCCACGAGGACGGGGAAAATAAAGTCCGTTTCCTTCGTGGGGATGAAATTATACTGGGTCTGGGGTCCCCGGTAGAGGCCGCGGCCGAAGAGGCGGCCGTCGCCGATGGCCACACGGCCTTCGTAGGCTTGGTAGCCGCTGCCGGAGGTGTTGGCGTCGGGTTTTAAAAAGTTTAAAATGCGATCTTTCTGGTAATCGTCCAGTCGGGCGTAGAAGATGGGTAAAGACAGAAAGCCCGCCCCCATGGCGCCGAAAATGTATTTCCAATCCAAATCGCAAAAAAACAGCATGACGGCGATAAAAAATAAAAAGACCATGGCCGTGCCGAAGTCGGGCTGGAGCATGATCAGGCCCACGGGGAAGCCCGCGAAGGCCAAAGCCTTAAGAAGTTCCTTGGGTTCGTTGATTCGATCGCCGTGCTTTTCCAGGTAAAAGGCAAAGGAAATGACGAGAAAAATCTTTACAAATTCCGCCGGCTGAAAATTCACCGGGCCGATGGCCAGCCAACTTTTCGATCCCCAGGTCGTATCCCCGTGGCCGAAGAGGAGGGTGGCCGCAAGCAAGAGGACGCTGAGGCCGTAGAGAAAGGGATAGTAGGTGCGCCAAATGCGGTAATCCAGAAGCATGAGCCCTGCGGCGATGGCGACGCCCAAGAGGGTGGCGATGCCCTGTTTCATTAAAAAAGGGCGATTGCCGTAAGAGAGGGTGGCCGATGAAAGGGCCACAAAGCCCATGATGGTAATAGCCGCGACGATGATAATTAAGCTGCGGTCCACATCCCGCTTTCCGGGACTGATGCGTATAAAAAAAGGCTTGACTTTTTCAAAAAGCTTTCGGTGAAACATAGTATCTCCTTTGTCAGAGTGTGATACTATTATTATACATCAATAGAAAGGACTTGGGATGGAAGTAGAGAGAATCAAAGAGCAGCTCGGGTTTCACGACTTGGCCCTGGTGCCGGCTAAGCGATTAGACGCCATGGCCTCCGTCTTCATGAAGCGAAAAGAGGCCGGGGAGATGCTTTCCATCGAGCCCGAGGACATAAACGCGCGGCTGGATCCTGCGGGAAGCCTTCCTTCGGCGAAGTCGATTTTCGTGGCCTTCGAACAAGTGCCTTTCACAGACGTGGAGCCGGAGTCGAAGAAGGGCTACGGACGACTGGCGAGTTTTTCAAGAGACACGGATTACCACCTGCTTTTAAATGAAAAAATGGCCCGTCTCGAGGAGTATTTAAAGAACGCGTACCCAGATGTGGAGTATTACCGCCAAGTGGACACCGGGCCCCTGTACGAGCGGGGCTTTGCCGCCATGACCGGAAAAGGCTACATCGGTCGAAACGGAAGCTTCATCCACAGCCGACTGGGAAGCTACGTGGCCATCGGACTCTTGCTTACAAATTTAGAAGGCGGAGAGGCCTGTGAAATGTCGGGCGATTGCGGCGACTGCCGCGCCTGTGTGGATGCTTGCCCGGGAGGCGCCATCGAGTTTACGGGCATCCTGCACCCCGGCCGTTGCCGCTCCTGGATTACCCAAAAGCGGGGCGAACTTACGGAAGGGGAGCGGGCGGTCATGGCCGATTGGATCTACGGCTGCGACGTGTGCCAAATGGTCTGTCCGAAAAACAAGGGGATCGAGGCGGTTTACGAAAGCCGGGATCCCGTGCACCACATTTGTCTCGATGGACTGGAAGAGGAGTCGAACCGTTCGTTTAAACAGCGCTACGGCCGGCTCAGCGGATCCTGGCGGGGAAAGAAGCAGTGGGTGAAAAACGCCGCCTACATTCGCCGTTATTTTAATGAGAGGAAGAAGTAGAATGCCTTTAACAAAAAAAGAAGCCATGGAAGTGTACGAGCGCTTGGAAAAAATGTTTCCGGATGCCCGGGCGGAACTGGATTACACCACGCCCTACGAGCTTTTAATTGCCACCATTCTTTCGGCCCAGTGCACGGACGTGCGGGTCAACAAAGTCACCAAAGTGCTCTTTCAAGAACACGACACGCCGGAGAAAATGGTGAGATTGTCGCAAGAGGAGCTGGAAGGCTACATAAAAAGCTGCGGCGTCTATCGAAACAAGGCGAAGAATATTTTGGCCGCTTCCCGCATCATTATCGAAAGCTGGGGCGGCGAGATTCCTCCCACCATCGAGGATTTAATGACTCTTCCCGGCGTCGGGCGAAAGACCGCCAATGTGGTGACCTCCAACGTGCTGGGCATTCCCGCCATTGCCGTGGACACCCACGTCTTCCGCGTGTCCAATCGACTGGGCCTCGCCGAAAGCAAAAATGTGGACGGTACGGAGAAACAGCTCATGGCCATTTGGCCCGAAGACTGTTGGACGAAGGGCCACCATCTCTTGATCTTTTTAGGCCGCCGCATCTGTAAGGCTCAACGCCCCCTTTGCGAGGAATGCGACTTAAACGATCTTTGCCGGTATTATCAAGGAGCGTCCGAATAAATGGAACAAAAGTATTTGCATTTTCGCCGACAGAAACGGCACCACTTAAAGCGCATGAAGCGAAGACGCATGGCCACCGTGGCCGGCGCCGTCGTCCTGATCTGTTTTATCATTCTCGGCTTTTTACCCACCTTCGGCATCATCAGCCCCGGTACGAACTACTGCGGAAAGTCACTGGGCTTTTTAACGGTGAAGGGAGCGGAAAAAAAGCTGAATAAGTACGAAAAAGAGTTTCAAACCGCCGAGGTCGTCTTGACCCACAAGAAGAAATCCACCACCCTCACCCCACCGCAGCTGGGTCTGTCCGTGGACGAGGAACAAGTGGCCATGGACGCCCTGGCGGAAAGTCGAGGCCGCCGGTTTTTCGGCCGCATGGGCCAGGTTTTCAAAAAGGAAGCGGTGCAGACGCCCCTCGCGGTGGACGAAGCCACATTAAACCGCAGGCTTCGGGATTTAAACGGCGTTCTGTACGAAACGGCGAAGCCCGCCACCGTGGCCATGAAGGGCGAAAGGGCCGTGATCCTGCCGGGAAACAAGGGAGAAGTGCCGGACACGGCCAAGGCGCGGGCGGATTTGTCCCGCGGTATTCAAAGCCCTGTGGAGATTCATACGAGAATCGTGGAGCCCGCCATTGAAGCACAGGAATTGGCGGGAATCGACGGGAAATTAGCCGAAGCCGTCACCACCTACGATCCGGCGGATGAAAATCGCACCACCAATGTGGAAAACGGCGCCCGGTACTTTCGCCGCATCGTCTTGGCGCCGGGGGAAAAGCTCTCGTTTCTCTCCACCATCGGCGGCATTACCGAAGCCCACGGTTTTGTCAAGGGCAAGACCGTGTCAAACGGCGTAGAAACGGAAGGCATCGGCGGCGTCTGCCAGGTCTCCACCACCATGTACAATGCTGTGGCCCGATCTGGACTCAATGTCATGACGAAGTTTAACCACTCCAAGGCCGTGCCCTACGCCAAAGAGGGGCTGGACTGCGCCGTAAGCGACGGCTACAAAGATTTTATCTTCGCCAATCCCTTTACGAAACCCGTCTACATTGAAACCACGGCGAAGGAAGGTACGCTTACCTGCACAATCTACGGGCCCGCGGAGGAAAAGCCCTACACCATCGACCTGGTGCCTGAGAAGGTGCGGGATCTGCCGGCATCCAAGGAAGTCGCTTATTCCACGGACCTGGCTCCGGGAGAAATCAAAATCCTGAGACAACAAGTGGACGGATCCATTTACATCACCTACGCCGTCTATTCGGTGCAGGGAAGGGAATTAAGGCGCATCCCCGTGGCAAAAAGCCGCTACGTCCCCGTGGACGGAAAAGTTTTGGTGGGAAAAGGGAAATAAACTCTTGCTATTTAAAACGCCTCGTGTTAATATAATAAATTGCATAATAATCTAAAACTATATGGAAAAGACGGTCGCAGCTACGAAAGATGATGTATATGTAAGTTATTGACGATTCATGTTGAAGAGACTCTTACACATACATTTTTTGTTTTTCGAAGGAACTGTAAGGGGTGAGGAATTTAATGGTACATCCTGTTCAATATGGCAAACGGGAGAGAATGAGTTATTCCAGAATCGACGATGTGTTGGAGATACCGAATCTTTTGGGGGTCCAAACGGAATCGTTTAAGTGGCTCATCGACGAAGGTCTCAGGGAAGTGTTTCGGGATATTTCGCCGATTGAAGACTTTGCGGGAAATCTAATACTGGAATTCGTCGATTACTACGTATCCGATGAGAAAAAGTACGATTTCGAGGAAGCAAAGGAAAAGGACACCAATTATTCGGCACCTTTAAAAGTAAAGGTTCGTCTGATCAATACGGAAACCGGGGAAGTTAAGGAACAGGAAGTCTTTATGGGCGATTTGCCCCTCATGAGCTCCACCGGTACCTTCGTCATTAACGGGGCGGAACGTGTCGTGGTCAGCCAATTGGTCCGTTCTCCCGGCGCCTACTACAAAGTCGAGTTCGACAAGACGGGCAAACAATTATTCTCTTCCACCTTGATTCCCAACCGCGGCGCCTGGCTGGAATTTGAAACCGACGCCCAAGGCGTGGTCAATGTGCGCATCGACCGCACGCGGAAGATTCCCATTACGATCTTACTGAGAGCCATCGGCGTGGAAAGCAATTTGGAAATCACGAACCTTATGGGCGAAACGGAAGAGCTCTTAAAGGTCTTTGAAAAAGATCAAACCAGCAACAAACAGGAAGCCCTTTTGGAAATTTACAAAAAGCTGCGTCCCGGCGAGCCGCCCACCGTGGAAAGTGCTCAGTCTCTGTTTGAAAACATGTTTTTCGACGCCCGTCGCTACGACATGGCGAAAGTGGGCCGCTACAAGTTCAACAAGAAGCTGGCTCTCAGAGAGCGTCTGCAAAACCAAATCCTGGCGGAAGATGTCATCGACGGCGAAACCGGCGAAGTCATGGGTACCGCCGGGGAGCGTGTGAGCCGCGAAGCCGCCATCGCCATCGAAAATGCCGGGATCAACCGCGTGGAAATCCTCGTCGACGATCCCAACGCTCTGGACGAAAAAATGAAGATCGTCCTCTTGGGGAACAATTTCGTGGATCCCGCGGCCCTGGATACGGACATCGACTTTGAAGCCCTGGGCTTTAAGGAAAAAATCTATCTGCCCCGCCTCAGGGAACTCTTCGAAGAATACGAAGGGGAAGAGCTCAGTACGCGGATTAAATTACATTATAAAGAGCTGTCGCCGAAACACATTTTGGTGGATGATATTTTGGCGGCGGTTAACTACGAATTCAACTTGTTCTACGGCATCGGCAAAACCGACGACATCGACCACTTGGGCAATCGCCGGATTCGCTCCGTGGGCGAGCTTTTGCAAAACCAATTTAGAATCGGCTTAACCCGCATGGAACGGGTGATTCGCGAACGCATGGCCGTACAGGATCCCGACGCGGCCACGCCCCAATCTTTAATCAATATCCGTCCGGTGACGGCGGCCATTAAAGAATTCTTCGGTTCCTCTCAATTGTCGCAATTTATGGACCAAAACAACCCCCTTTCGGAGCTGACCCACAAGCGTCGTCTCTCCGCTTTGGGGCCCGGCGGTCTGTCCAGAGACCGTGCCGGCATGGAAGTCCGCGACGTACACAACTCCCACTACGGAAGAATGTGTCCCATCGAGACGCCGGAAGGTCCGAACATCGGCTTGATCACCTCCCTCACCACCTTTGCCCGTATTAACGAATACGGCTTCATTGAAGCGCCTTACAGAAAGGTCGTCAAAGGAGAGGGCCTGGTCACTGACGAGATCGAATACATTACCGCCGATGTGGAAGATGAAAACATCATCGCCCAAGCCGACGAAAAAGTAGACGAAAACGGCCACTTCATTAACGACCGGGTTATCGCCCGAGGCATCGACGGCCTCGTCGACGTTTACAAGAGCGAAGACATCAGCTACATGGACGTGTCCCCGCAACAAATCGTCGCCGTCGGGACCAGCATGATTCCCTTCCTTGAAAACGACGACGCCAACCGTGCCCTCATGGGTTCAAACATGCAGCGTCAAGCCGTGCCTCTGTTAAAGACGGAAGCGCCCATCGTCGCCACGGGAATCGAATACAAAGCCGCTCGGGACTCCGGCGTCTGCGTCATCGCCACGGACGACGGCACCATTAAAAAGGTATCGAGCAATCTAATCGTCCTTTCGCCGGAAGGCGGCAAGGAAGACATCGCCTTCCGTCTCCACAAATTTGAAAAGGCCAACCAAGGGACCACGATTAATCAACGGCCCATTGTCGTGGAAGGCCAAAAGGTAAAACGCGGCGAAGTCATCGCCGATGGCCCCTCCACGGATTTAGGGGAAATGGCCCTGGGCAAAAACATCCTTATCGCCTTTATGAACTGGGAAGGCTACAACTACGAAGACGCCATGCTTATCAACGAAGAGCTGGTTATCGACGATGTCTTAACCTCCCTGCACATTGAAGAATACGAAGCCGAAGCCCGGGACACGAAATTAGGGCCGGAAGAAATTACCCGCGACATTTCCAATGTGAGCGACGACATGCTCAAGGATCTGGACGAACGGGGCATTATCCGCGTCGGTGCGGAAGTCAACCCCGGCGACATTCTCGTCGGCAAGGTAACGCCCAAGGGCGAGACGGAGCTTTCCGCGGAAGAGCGGCTATTGCGCGCCATCTTCGGCGAAAAGGCCAGGGAAGTGCGTGACACCTCCCTGCGCCTGCCCCACGGGGAAGCGGGCATCGTCGTGGACGTGAAAGTGTTTAGCCGCGCCGACGGCGACGAGCTGCAGCCCGGTGTCAACGAAATGGTCCGCGTCTTTATCGCCACGAAGCGGAAGATTCAAGTCGGCGATAAAATGTGCGGTCGCCACGGAAACAAAGGGGTTATCTCCCGCGTTCTTCCCAAGGAAGACATGCCCTACATGCCCGACGGACGGCCCATTCAAATCGTATTGAATCCCCTGGGCGTTCCCTCGCGGATGAACTTGGGCCAAGTATTGGAGGTCCACTTGGGCCTCGCCGCCAAGAAACTGGGCTGGCACGTGGCCACCCCCGTCTTTGACGGCGCCAACGAGCAGGATATTTTCGACACCTTGGAAAAGGCCGGCTACTCCGCCGACGGCAAGGTGCAATTAAGAGACGGCCGCACCGGGGAAGATTTCGACCACCCGGTGACCGTGGGCTACATGTACATGCTCAAGCTTCACCACTTGGTCGATGAAAAGATTCACTCCCGCTCCACGGGACCCTACTCCCTGGTAACGCAACAACCCTTGGGCGGCCGCGCCCAATTCGGCGGCCAACGTTTCGGGGAAATGGAAGTGTGGGCTCTGGAAGCTTACGGGGCAAGCCACACCTTGCAGGAAATGCTTACGGTAAAATCCGACGACATCGTGGGCCGGGTCAAGACCTACGAAGCCATTGTCAAGGGCGAAAACATTCCTCAACCGGGGATTCCCGAATCTTTCAAAGTTCTCATTAAAGAGTTGGAAGCACTAGCTCTTGAAATACAAGTACTGGACGAAAACGAAAACGAAGTGGATCTAAGTACCGACGACGACGATCTCAATCACTTAGATTCCATGGACGGAAAAATTGACGGAGAAGATGCAGGGGAGCTCATCGAAGGAAAACCCACCGTGAATGCCTTGGCCGGCATTCGCAAAATTTCCGGCGATGCGATTCCGACAGGTTTTACACAAGACGAAGAAGAGGAATAAGTCTCTTCGGCAGTTGAAGGTATTATTAAAGAAAGGAGTCTTGCTCCTTGAGCAGAAACGAATTATTTCATTCCATCAAAATCGGCTTAGCGTCCTCGGAAAAAATCAGATCTTGGTCCTACGGGGAAGTCAAGAAGCCGGAAACTATTAATTACAGAACACTGAAGCCCGAAAAAGAAGGTCTGTTCTGCGAAAAGATCTTCGGCCCCACGAAAGACTGGGAGTGTTCCTGCGGCAAATACAAGCGCCTGCGCTATAAGGGCGTGGTCTGCGAAAAATGCGGCGTGGAAGTCACCAAATCCAAGGTGCGCAGAGAGCGCATGGGCCACATCGAGCTGGCCGCGCCGGTCTCTCACATTTGGTACTTTAAGGGCATCCCCTCCCGCATGGGCCTGGTCATGGACATCAGCCCCCGGGCGCTGGAAAAAGTCCTTTACTTCGCTTCCTACATCGTCACTCGCGTGGACGAAGGGGTGCCGGATCTATATGAAAAGCAACTCTTGTCTGAAACGGAATACCGCGAATTTAAGCGGGAATACGGCGACAAATTCGAAGCAAAAATGGGCGCAGAAGCCATTCGCGATCTTTTGCGCAAAACCGATTTAGACGCGATTTCCAAGGATTTAAGAGATCAGTTGGACGATGCCACGGGCCAAAAGCGGGTGCGCATTACCCGCCGTTTGGAAGTCATCGAGGCCTTCAGAAACTCCGGCAACAAATGCGAGTGGATGATCCTCGATTGCATCCCCGTCATTCCGCCGGAACTGCGCCCCATGGTGCAATTAGACGGCGGCCGCTTCGCCACCAGTGACTTAAACGATTTGTATCGCCGCGTCATTAACCGGAACAACCGCCTGAGAAAACTCATGGACATCGGTGCGCCGGAAATTATCGTACGAAACGAAAAGCGGATGCTTCAGGAATCCGTCGACGCTTTAATCGACAACGGCCGTCGCGGCCGCCCCGTCACCGGCGCCGGCAACCGGCCCTTAAAGAGCCTTTCCGAAATGCTGAAAGGCAAGCAAGGGCGCTTCCGTCAAAACTTGCTGGGCAAGCGTGTCGACTACTCCGGCCGTTCCGTTATCGTCGTCGGCCCGTCACTGAAATTCTATCAATGCGGTCTGCCGAAGAACATGGCGCTGGAGCTCTTTAAGCCCTTCGTCATGCGCGAATTGGTTGAGAGGGAACTGGCCCACAACATCAAAAGCGCGAAGCGCATGGTGGAAAGGGTACGTCCGGAAGTATGGGACGTGCTGGAAGAGGTCATTAAAGACCATCCGGTGCTTCTGAACCGTGCGCCTACCCTGCACCGTTTGGGGATTCAAGCCTTCGAACCGGTCTTGGTTGAAGGCAAAGCCATTAAGCTGCACCCCCTCGCCTGTACGGCCTACAACGCCGACTTCGACGGGGACCAAATGGCGGTTCACTTGCCCCTTTCGGCGGAAGCCCAAGCGGAAGCCCGCCTCTTGATGCTCTCCACAAACAATATTTTGGCATTAAAAGACGGCAAGCCCATTACGACGCCGTCGCAAGACATGGTCCTCGGTATGTACTACCTGACCTTAGACAGAAAAGGCCACGTCAAAGGCGACGGCATGAGCTTTATCGACGAAAAAGAAATGATGCACGCCTACGCCTGCGGCTGGGTGCACCTCCATTCCCATGTGAAGGTACGCCGCTTCAAAGATGAAGACGACAAGCGGGGTAAGATCGTGGAAAGCACCGTCGGGCGCTTCTTGATCAACAAGGCCATTCCCCAAGACTTGGGCTTTGTGGATCGCGAAAAAGATCCCTACAGTCTGGAAATCGACCGCGTCATCGACAAAAAGCTCTTAGGAAAAATCATCGACCGCTGCTACAAACTCCACGACAATCTGGAAACGGCGGCCTTCCTCGACGAAGTGAAGAGCCTGGGCTACCACTACTCCACCGTGGGCGCCATGTCCATTTCCATGGGCGACGTCGAAATTCCCGTGGAAAAACCGGAAATCCTCCATCAAGCGGATTTAGACGTGGAAAAATACGAAAAAGCCTACAGAAAAGGGCTGATCAGCGACGAAGAACGCTACGAACACGTCATCGACATCTGGAACGAAGCCACGGATCACTTAACGGACAAAGTTATGGAAGGCTTCGGCGAAATGAACAATATCTTCATCTTTGCCGATTCCGGAGCCCGTGGTTCCAAGAACCAAATTCGTCAATTGGCCGGCATGCGCGGGCTCATGGCTTCGCCTTCGGGGCGCACCATCGAAGTCCCCATTACCTCAAACTTCCGTGAAGGCCTGGACGTCTTGGAATTCTTTATGTCTACCCACGGTTCGCGGAAAGGTTTGGCGGATACGGCCCTTCGTACCGCCGACTCCGGCTACCTGACCCGCCGTTTGGTCGATGTGTCGCAACAAGTGACCGTCACCGAAGAAGATTGCGGCACGGACAGCTACATCGTAGCCAAGTCCTTTAAAGACGGCCGCGAAATGATCGAAGAACTTCACGATCGAATCGAAGGCCGTACGGCATACGAGGATATTCACCATCCCGAAACCGGCGATCTCCTGGCCAAAGGCGGGGAAATGATCGGATCCAAAGAAGCCGACGCCATTGTGGCCGCAGGCATTGAAGAAGTGAAGATCCGTTCCATCCTGGGATGCCATTCCGAAGACGGCGTCTGCGCCAAGTGCTACGGCGAAAACATGGCCACGGGACGCCCGGTAGGCATCGGGGAAGCCGTCGGCGTCATCGCCGCACAATCCATCGGCGAGCCCGGAACCCAGCTGACCATGCGTACCTTCCACACCGGCGGCGTCGCAGCGGCAGCGGATATCACCCAAGGTTTGCCCCGTGTCGAAGAACTTTTCGAAGTGCGTAAACCGAAAGGTCTCGCCATTATCGCTGAAATCAGCGGGACCGTGGACATTCGGGAAACGGCGAAGAAACGCGAAATCGTCATTACCGCAGACGACGGCGCTTCGGAAGCCTACACTGTGGTCTACGGCGCACGGGTCAAGGTAAAACCCGGCGACCGCGTGGAAAAAGGCGACGAGCTTACCCAAGGTTCCGTCTATCCCCAAGACCTCCTTCGCGTCAAGGGCGTCATGGGCGTTCAGGAATACATCGTCAAAGAAGTACAACGGGTCTACCGCCTGCAAGGGGTCGACATCGACGACAAACACATCGAAGTCATCGTCAAGCAAATGATGTCCAAAGTGCGCGTCGACGAAGCCGGCGGCACAAGTCTTTTGCCCGGCAGCATGGTAAGCAAGAAAGAATTCGAACACGCCAACGAAAAGGCGAAAGCGATCGGTCTTCAAGAAGCCACGGCCATTCCCACTTTGCTCGGGATCACCAAAGCTTCCCTGGCCACGGATTCCTTCCTTTCCGCCGCATCCTTCCAGGAAACGACCCGCGTCTTAACCGATGCAGCCATCGAAGGCAAGCAAGATTACCTGAAAGGCTTAAAAGAAAACATCATCATCGGCCAACTGATTCCCGCAGGGACCGGCGTCCGCCAAAACGGCACGGTCTACTGGGAAGAGGAAGACAAGCGAAAAGAAGAATTAGATATTCTGGAAGGCATGAAGGCCTGAGATGTGATATGAAACTCCGCTTCGGCGGAGTTTTTCTATTGACAAAAAGATCGTAAAGAACCATAATTTACAATAGCATTGTAAATGGAGGTTCATTCATGAAAACAAAACAACTGACTACCATGGCCATGTATCTCGCCATCATTATTTTAAGCGGCTTGCTTGCAATCCCCACCCCTCTCGGCGTGCCCATCGTTCTTCAAAACATGGTGTGCGCCCTGGCCGGCGCCGTCCTCGGGAAGAAAAACGGAACCCTCACCGTCTTCATCTTTCTGCTATGCATCGCCATCGGCCTGCCGGTCTTGCCCGGAGGACGGAGCGGCGCGGCCGTCTTTTTCGGCCTAACCGGCTCCTACTTTATCGGCTACCTGCTCTCACCCTTTTTCGTGGGACTTGCCCTTGAGAAAGCAAAAAGCCGCGGCTACTTCACATTTCTTGCGATTTTCGTCGTCTTCGGCGCCCTGCTCATTAACTTCTCGGGCCTGATCAGTTTGTACGCAAACAGCGAAAATTTCGCCGCCGCGTTTAAGACCATGATCGCCTTTATACCCGTGGATTTAGTGAAGGCCGTCCCCGTCGCATGGGTGGCTGAACGCCTCTATACGACGCAACCGGGTTTTTTAAAAGAAATCCGGGCATAAAGGGGGATAAATCCCGCAAAATGCTTGAAAATTGAACGAAAAGATGGTACACTAGCGAAGTGTAAATCGAACGCATCAGGAACTACCCGCTCTACGGGTAGTTTTTCATGATTGAAAATCGATTTGTGCTGTAAGAACTACACAATAATTAAAGGAGGTGCACTAAGTGCCTACAATTAACCAACTTGTAAAGAAGGGTAGAAAGAGATCCGAAACGAAGTCGAAATCGCCGGCTTTGGGATTCAACTACGATTCCTTACAAAAAGAACAAACCGTCGTTAACTCCCCTCAAAAAAGAGGCGTTTGCGTCGCGGTTCGTACTGTAACGCCGAAGAAACCGAACTCCGCGCTCCGTAAAGTTGCCCGTGTTCGTCTTTCCAACGGCTACGAAGTCATGGCATACATTCCCGGAATTGGCCATAACTTGCAAGAACACAGTGTCGTCTTAGTTCGCGGCGGTCGTGTTAAGGACCTTCCCGGTGTGCGTTACCACGTCGTTCGGGGAACCTTGGATACGGCAGGCGTCGACGGAAGAAGACAAGCGCGTTCCAAATATGGTGCAAAGAAACCGAAAAGTAACTAATCAAAGAGCACAATCTTTTCAATAGATGCTCTTGGCACACGACATCTGTCGAGTACCGTTGATTTTTCTCAACCAAATAGTTAAGGAGGGAAGAGAATGCCAAGAAAAGGACATATTCCTAAAAGAGAGGTCATGCCCGATCCCGTATACGGCGACGTTGTCATTACCAAATTAATCAACAACGTCATGTTAGACGGCAAACGGGGCACGGCCCAACGAATCGTCTACGGCGCACTGGATGCCGTAAAAGAAGCAACCGGTGAGGATCCCTTAGAAGTATTCTACAAAGCATTAAACAATGCCATGCCGGTTTTGGAAGTCAAAGCACGCCGTATCGGCGGTGCCAACTATCAAGTCCCCTTGGAAGTGCGTCCCGAAAGACGTCAAACCTTGGGCCTTCGCTGGATCGTTCGTTACGCCAGAGAGCGCGGTGAAAAAACCATGGTCGAACGCTTATCCAAAGAAATTTTGGATGCATCCAACGACCTGGGCGGCGCAGTGAAGCGTAAGGACGAAATGCATCGTGCGGCAGAAGCAAACAAAGCTTTTGCTCATTTCAGATGGTAAGAAAGGGGAAATTACGTGGCTAGAGAAGTGCCGCTTAATAAAGTACGCAATATCGGAATTATGGCGCACATCGACGCCGGTAAAACGACGACGACCGAACGGATTCTGTATTACACCGGTCGGATCCACAAGATCGGGGAAACCCACGACGGTGGCGCCCAAATGGACTGGATGGAGCAAGAGCAAGAACGTGGGATCACGATCACTTCCGCTGCTACCACCGCGCACTGGAAAGGCTATCGCCTGAACATCATCGACACACCGGGCCACGTCGACTTCACCGTAGAAGTTGAACGTTCCCTTCGCGTCCTCGACGGTGCCGTTTCCCTCTTCGATGCGAAGAGCGGGGTCGAACCGCAATCGGAAACGGTTTGGCGCCAAGCTGACCGCTACCACGTTCCCAGAATCGCGCACATTAACAAAATGGACGTTACCGGTGCCGACTTCTTCCGTTCGGTAAAAACCATCGAAGACAAATTACACGGTAATCCCGTCCCGATTCAAATTCCCATGGGCGCCGAAGAAAGCTTCATCGGCATGATCGACTTGGTCACCATGGAAGCTGAAATCTACAAAGATGACATGGGTACCGAAATTGAAATCACGGAAGTGCCCGAAGAATACAAGGCACAAGCCGAAGAATGGCGCGAAAACATGATCGAAAAAGTCTCCGAATTCGACGAAGACTTAATGATGGCCTATTTGGAAGGCGAAGAAGTCACCCAAGAAGCCATTAAACGCGCCATCCGTAAGGGAACCCTGGACGTGGCCATGACGCCCGTCACCTGCGGTTCCTCTTACAAAAACAAAGGGGTACAACTCTTACTCGATGCCATTATCGACTACCTGCCCTCGCCGGTAGACATTCCCGCCATTGTCGGCGTGGATCCCGATACGGACGAAGAAGAAGATCGTCACGCAAGCGACGACGAACCCTTCTCCGCATTGGCATTTAAGATCGTTACCGACCCCTATGTAGGGAAACTTTCCTACTTCCGCGTCTACTCCGGTACATTAAAGGCCGGAAGCTACGTCTACAACTCCAGCAAGGGCAAGAGAGAACGCGTCGGTCGTATCCTTTTGATGCACGCCAACAAGCGTGAAGAAGTCGAAGAAATCTATGCCGGTGAAATCGCCGCTGCCGTCGGTTTAAAAGATACATCCACCGGGGACACCCTCTGTTCCGAAGATGATCTTATCATTTTGGAAAACATGGAATTCCCGGAACCCGTTATCTCCGTCGCCATCGAACCGAAGACCAAGGCGTCTCAAGACAAAATGTCCATCGGTCTGCAAAAACTCGCCGAAGAAGACCCGACCTTCAGAACCTACACCGACGAAGAAACCGGTCAAACCATCATCGCCGGCATGGGCGAATTGCACTTGGATATTATCGTCGACCGTCTGCTCCGCGAATTTAAAGTTGAAGCAAACATCGGTAACCCGAAAGTATCCTACCGCGAAGGCATCCTCGGATCCGCCGACGGCGAAGGCAAATTCGTTCGTCAATCCGGTGGTCGCGGTCAATACGGTCACGCCAAGATCAAAGTCGAACCCCTCGAAGCGGGCAAAGGCTTTGAATTCGAAAACAACATCGTTGGTGGCGCCATTCCCAAGGAATTTATCGGACCCACCCAACAAGGGATCGAAGAAGCCATGCAAAACGGTGTTCTCGGCGGCTACGAAGTTCTCGATGTCAAAGTCAGCCTCTACGACGGCTCCTTCCACGATGTCGACTCTTCGGAAATGGCATTTAAGATCGCCGGCTCCATGGCATTGCGCGATGCCTTATCCAAGGCCAATCCCGTACTGCTCGAACCGGTCATGAAAGTCGAAATCGTAACTCCCGAAGAGTACATGGGCGATGTTATCGGCGACATTAACTCCCGCCGTGGCCGTATGGAAGGGATGGAATTGGTAGCCGGTGCGCAAATCGTCACCTGCTACGTCCCCTTGGCTGAAATGTTCGGCTACGCAACCAGCTTGCGTTCCAACACCCAAGGCCGCGCAAACTACTCCATGCAATTCGACCACTACGAACAAGTTCCCAAGAACGTGTCCGAAGAAGTACTCAACGGCAAAAATAAATAAGTCAAATCCAAATTAAAGGAGGATATACAATGGCAAAAGGAAAATTTGAAAGAAACAAACCCCACGTCAACGTCGGCACCATCGGCCACGTCGACCACGGCAAGACCACCCTTACGGCGGCAATCACCCTCGTATTAAACAAACGCTTCGGCTCCGGCGAATTCGTCGACTACGCAAACATCGACAAAGCCCCCGAAGAAAGAGAACGCGGCATCACCATCTCCACGTCCCACGTCGAATACGAGACCGAAAAACGCCACTACGCCCACGTCGACTGCCCCGGCCACGCCGACTACGTTAAAAACATGATCACCGGCGCAGCCCAAATGGACGGCGCCATCCTCGTTGTAAGTGCGGCAGACGGCCCCATGCCCCAAACCCGCGAACACATCCTCTTGGCCCGCCAAGTCGGCGTCCCCAAAATCGTCGTCTTCTTAAACAAACAAGACCAAGTCGATGACGACGAACTCATCGAACTCGTCGAAATGGAAGTCAGAGATCTCTTAAGCGAATACGAATTCGACGGCGACAACACCCCCATCACCGTGGGCAGCGCCTTAAAAGCATTGGAAGATCCCGACGGAGAATGGGGAGACAAAATCGTCGCCCTCATGGACACCGTCGACGAATGGATCGACGATCCCATCCGCGACATCGATCACCCCTTCCTCATGCCCGTCGAAGACATCTTCTCCATCACCGGCCGCGGCACCGTCGCCACCGGTCGTGTTGAACGCGGCACCATCAAAGTCAACGACAACGTCGAAATCGTCGGCTTAACCACCGAAAAAAGAACCGTCGTCGTCACCGGCGTCGAAATGTTCAGAAAACAACTCGACCAAGCCGAAGCAGGCGACAACGTCGGCCTTCTGCTCCGCGGCGTTCAAAGAGACGAAATCGAACGCGGCCAAGTACTGGCAGAACCCGGCAGCATCCATCCCCACACCAAATTCGAAGCCGAAGTCTACGTCCTGAGCAAAGAAGAAGGCGGACGCCACACCCCGTTCTTTAACGGCTACCGTCCCCAATTCTACTTCAGAACCACCGACGTAACCGGCGACATCACCTTAGCAGACGGTGTCGAAATGGTCATGCCCGGCGACAACGCCACCTTCAAAGTCGAACTCATCACCCCCGTCGCCATGGACGAAGGATTACGCTTCGCCATCAGAGAAGGCGGCCGCACCGTCGCCTCCGGGGTCGTATCCAAGATTGTAGAATAACAAAAAAACAAACAAATAGAGAAAGGACGTGGAAACACGTCCTTTCTCTATTTAAAAATACATATTTCTCCAAAGGGAACAGACCACGGACTCTTTTTTTAAGTAAGTCTTCATTCTTATGAAAACGGATAGACGAGACAAGCAAAACCATTTTTTAATTCACACCTTTACTTCAACCGATACTTCCGGGGGAGGGAAAAAGGCGTTGCGATTTCATGACCTATCCCGACGAGCGAAGCGAGTCGTAGGAAGGTCAGATGCAGTCTTACACCGTTTCGAGGAGGCGAAGCCTTCACGAAACGGATGTATAGTTGTGGAATGGCAACACTTTTTTGGACACTTTTCTTAAGGTGTCAACTGTAAACGGTCTTTGTCTTCCACTGCTTTCTTTGTCCTGTATGCGAGCGGGGTCATGTTTTCAAGGCTTGTGTGCACTCGGTCGTTGTTCCACCACTGCACATAGTCGCTGAGTTTTTCTCTTAACTCGTTAAGGCTTTGAAAGGTTTCTCTCTCTAAAAACTCGGTTTTGAAACTTTTAAATATGTTTTCTGCCGCGGCGTTGTCGTATGGATTGCCAGGTCGGCTTAGGGATCGTTTGATGCCGTTTGCTTTTAAGATGGCACAAATGGTGTTGTTGTCGAATTCTTTGCCTCGATCGGTGTGAAAGTATTGGACAGCGTCGAGGGGGTAGGGAATGGTGTTAAATGCTTCCTGAATAAGGGCAGCATCGCGACGAAGGCCGCAGGAGTAGCCGATGACTTCGCGATTGAAAAGATCAGTAATGGCACAAACGTAGGCCCATCTCTGATTGATGCGAACATAGGTCAGGTCGGAAACGATGACCTCCAGCGGTTTACGATGACTAAATTCTCGGTTGAGAACGTTGCGTACTTTCTCTTCGTTTTTCCTGGTCGGGTGGTGTCTGTATTTTGCTTTGGTGTAGACGGATACCAAGTGAAGTTTCTTCATGATGGCGCGAATTCGTCGCCTAGAGGCGACGATGTTTTCTGCTTCTAACTTACTTTTTATCCTGCGCGCGCCATAGACGTTATGACTTGCGCGAAAGATGGAGCGAACCTTGATCTCCAGCTCGATGGCCTCATCGGTAAGAGGCTTCGGCCGGTAATAGTAAGCGGAACGGCTGATTCCTAACACTCTGCAAAGCGCTGATACCGGGTATTTGTGCTTCAAACGATCGATGACGTATCGTTTTTCTCCGCAAGTATCAGCGCGGCCTGCTTTAAAATATCATTCTCCATCTTGAGTCGTTGAATCTCTTTACGCAAGGCAATCTTTTCCTGATCCGATTCACTCAACGAAACCGTCTCTTTGAAGGTCCCGGTGGTGCGGAATTGACTAACCCAGCGGTCAAAAGCTGAAGGGGTTAACGAATATTTCTGAATGATCTCTTGCCGACTCATGCCTTCCTCGTATAGGTCCACCACGTGCTGCTTGAACTCGTCTGAGAAGACTCTTCTTTTTCTAGGTGCTTTATCCATTTGATCCTCCTTGTTGATCATAAGATACCACACCTTAAGAAAACTGTCCTAATTATTGTAACCTATCCAATCGCAACGCCCTTTTTCCCTCCCCCGGAAAGAATCGCGAAGATATAATTATAGCAAGACAAAAATGGATCGCCACGTCCACTATGTGAGTATCTCGGAACAATGAATAGAAACAAATGTGTGAAAGCAAAACGAAGAAAAAAACTGCATCATCCCATATTGCCAAGACCTTTCTGTTTCGGTAAGATAGTAAAAGACTAAAAAGAGGTGTTAAATGAAAGTACTGAAAATCATCGTGGCGGCGCTTTTAATCGCCGCCTTGTCCGGGGCCTTGGTGCTGGGCTATGAATTGGTCGATCGACCGATCACAAAAAGAAGCCACGAATTGTCGCGGGAAGAGGCGACGAAAAGAATAAATAAATTAGATACGACAAATCCCTTTACCGGCGACGACCCGCTCCATATTTTGCTTTTCGGCATCGACAAGACGGCGACGACGGACATGACCGAGGAGGGCAATCCCACGCGCAGTGACGTGGTCATGCTCGTTACCATCGATCCGGTGACCAAGCGGGCACAACTCCTTTCCTTGCCTCGAGATACGTATGTCGACATCGAAGGCCACCAAGGAAAGACCAAGTTGGGCCACGCCTACGCCTACGGCGGAGAAAAGTTGGCGGAAGAGACGGTGGAAAACTTCCTCGACGTGAAGATCGACTACTACGCCACCGTGGACTACAACGCCGTGGAACGCCTGGTGGATGCCGTGGGCGGCATCGATGTGGATATCCCCTTTGATTACAGCTACGAAGATACTTACGTGGTGCCAAATCTGCACATCGACTTTAAAAAAGGCAAGCAAAAGCTTGATGGCGCCGATGCGGTGCGCTACTTGCGTATACGCAAGATCTATGAAGATCAAGACATCGACCGGATCCAAGTGCAACAGCGATTTATCATGCAGCTCTTCGACAAACTGAAGCGGCCCATGATGATCTTGAAAATTCCCGAGCTCATCGACATCGCTTTAGACAATATCGAGACAAATCTGACCTACGGACAAATCGCCTACCTGGCGAAAATGGGCCTGGATATGGACAGGGAAAACATCCAAACCGATACCTTGGTCGGAGAGAACAAGCGGATCGGAAGCATTGATTACTACATCGTCGATCAGGCGTCGGCCAGAGAGCAAGTGCGCCGCTTTGCTGAAGGCAAGATCGGCTACTACGATGAAATCCAAGAGCAAAAGAAAGCAAATCAAGAAAATTCCGACGCAGCCGATACGGGTGAATCGACAAACGAATAAGAAAGACAATGAAAGTTCTCGCTTCGTCGGGGACTTTTTTCATGGGCGGGTATAAAGGTAAAAACAGCGTAAGCAAATGGATAAGAAAGGAAGATTCCATGAAGATTAAACATACCGACGGACGATTCTATGTAGGCGATGTAAATTCGCCGGACGCCGTATTGGATTACCGGTTCATCGACGGCAAAACCGTACAGGCTTACCACACGGAAACTACCGAAGCCGTGCGGGGGCAAGGCGTAGCCGGTGCCCTGTTCGAAGCATTCATCAATTACGTCGTCGATCACGATCTTCGCGTGCGTGCAGACTGCTCCTACGTTGACAAGAAAATGAAGGAAGACGATGTCTACGCCATGCGCATGGTCTGAAGAATCCTTTTACAAAAATCTAAAAGAATGATAACTACGTCTTGACACGGGGCGGGAGAGTTAGTATAATAGCAAAGTCATCAAATCGATGGCGGGTCAAGCACGGTCTAAATAAAAAAGATTTAAAAAGTGCTTGACGACAGCTTACCGACATGGTAAACTATACAAGTTGTCACGTGAGGCACGTCAAAAAAACTTTTTACAAAGATTTAAAAAGTGCTTGACAAAAAAGCCCCTGCGGGATATACTAAATAAGCTGTTTCGCAAGACACAGCACTGAACCAAGTTAATTAAATGGTATAAGAGATTAAACCATAACAATCTATAAGCTTAAAGCGGAACACAGTCAGTGGATCCGAGCTAAGCAAACTCAAAGTTTTTATTGAGAGTTTGATCCTG
>NZ_JAOQJD010000029.1:0-3052 GCF_025566985.1 Aedoeadaptatus acetigenes | reverse complement strand
CTCACGCTCTTTTAGTGTAAAATGAGAATAATGATTCATCGTTCCTCCTGGTTGATTGGTTTTCGTCGACACAATTTTACCAGAAAACGGTGGATCATTTTTTGTTGCACTTAGATTGTAAATTCAAGACAAAAATATCCATTGAGGAGCTTACTCCCCAATGGATATTATAGAGCCGATTAAGTCCAACTTTATGGGGTCACTCTAGTAAAGTAGGTGCTTTTTCAATGGGCAAATATACATTTCGACGGAATTAAAAGAAAAGGGACGCAGCGAAAACTGCGTCCTTTTTCAAAAGACAAGATTCTGTGGGATTTTTTACTTGTGCGCGGCCAATGCATCAAGCATGGCTTGATAATTGTTTGCCGCCATGAGAATTTGGACATATGCCCAGTGATTTTCACTGACGTCCTTAAAGGAATTGAATTTCCCTCTAATCTTCATCAGATCTTGCTTGCTCATGGTCCTGCCGTCGTAACGATTCAGAATCGTCACGGCTTCAGCTCTCGTAATGGCTCCGTCGGGCTTAAAGGTGCCGTCGGGGTAGCCGATAATTCGGCCGTTGCCGAAGGCTTGATTAATAGCAGCTTCAAAAGGATGACCCTTTACATCGGCGAAAGGCGCGATGCGATCCGTCTTTTTGTCGATGCCGGCCAATGCCCGGGCAAATTCGGCTCTCGTAATGGGTTCGTTGGGACGGAAGTTTCCGTTTTTATCCGCCAACATTAAATCATTTTTCACCATGGCGTTGATCACTTCGTTGTACCAACTGCTGTCCGTGTCTTTGAAATCGGGTTTGGCCTTGTTGCTCGTATCCAAACCGGCCAGAGAGGCGATCATGGACGCCGCCTCGGCGCGACTGATCTTTCCTCCCGGGCGGAAGCTGTTATCGCCGTAGCCGAAAATAAATGCCTGATGCTTTACTTTCGGTGCCTCAGCTTGCAGTACGGGCTCCGATTTTTTCTCTTGACTCGATTGTCCCGTCGTCATCCAAATGCTGTGGGACGACGATCCGCGGCCGCTTCTACGGTTATTATTCGGCACCACAGGCGTACTCGGCGTTCCCGGATTTTCCGCAGCCGTCACTGCAACCATATCTCCGTTTTCAAAATACGTGTCATTTGCAAATTTTACATAGACGATAGGTTTAATATATTTGGCATTTTCGGGTAGCTTCGTGATTTCGATTTCATAGCCGCCGGCTACTTGTTTTACCGTGTAATCATCCCGAGGCACTTCCTGCTTCTTATATTTCGGCGTCGCCGACGTGCTTGTATCCACCCTCGTCGATGGACTGCTTACTGCCTTGGGTTTCCCTTCTTCAAAATCCTTCTGTGTCACATAATTCAGCTTAAAGAAAGCTTCTTCATTCTCGCCGATCTTTCCGGCGCCTTCAAGATTCGACCGAATTTCAATCTTATTGTCCTTTAATGCCACATAATTTTTATTATTGTGAGGGTTGAGCTGATCGCGCGTCCCCAACACCTCGTAATCAACCAAAGCTTGTTTGGTGAAAGCCCTGAAAATGCCGGTTTTCTTGCCATTGACTTTTTTAGAAGGAATATTTTCGATTTCCTTTAACTTCGCCTCATCGATGGCTTCATCTGCCAACAAAGAATTGGAATGGTTGATGGCCTCTTCGATCTTCCCTTTTACATCGTCGCTTAGGTAGCGGATCGATTGACTATCCAAGACGGATTTGTCCATGCTATCCATGAAAATCCGCGCTTCTTCCTTGGCCCTTTTAACTCTTTCGGCAAATTCCTTATCGGCCGCTTCCGCTTCGGTGTTTTCCTTCTTTGCTTCCTCAACGATTTTATTTACGGCACCGACATCTCCGGCCTCGTCGATTTTTTCCTTGATGCCGTTTTTGGTGTCTTCGCTGAGATTAGGAAGTTTGTCGACTTCTTTTTTCGCTTCTTCTTTCTTATCGGCTAAGGCTTTTTCCGCTGCGGCATTGCTTTTGTTTGTCGCATCTTCAACAAGCTTGTCTATTTGTTCTTTGTTCGTTGCATTATCAATTTCGTCTTTGATGCCGTTTTTCGTTTCTTCGCTGAGATTAGGAAGTTTGTCGACTTCTTTTTTCGCTTCTTCTTTCTTATCGGCTAAGGCATTTTCCGCTGCGGCATTGCTTTTGTTTGTCGCATCTTCAACAAGCTTGTCTATTTGTTCTTTGTTCGTTGCCTTATCAATTTCGTCTTTGATACCGTTTTTCGTTTCTTCGCTGAGATTGGGAAGTTTGTCGACTTCTTTTTTCGCTTCTTCTTTCTTATCGACTAAGGCATTTTCCGCTGCGGCATTGCTTTTGTTTGTCGCATCTTCAACAAGCTTGTCTATTTGTTCTTTGTTCGTTGCCTTATCAATTTCGTCTTTAATGCCGTTTTTCGTTTCTTCGCTGAGATTAGGAAGTTTGTCAACTTCTTTTTTCGCTTCTTCTTTCTTATCGGCTAAGGCATTTTCCGCTGCGGCATTGCTTTTGTTTGTCGCATCTTCAACAAGCTTGTCTATTTGTTCTTTGTTCGTTGCCTTATCAATTTCGTCTTTGATGCCGTTTTTCGTTTCTTCGCTGAGATTGGGAAGTTTGTCAACTTCTTTTTTCGCTTCTTCTTTCGCCTTGGCTAACTCTTTTTTGGCCTGTGCACGTTCGTTATTGGTGTGTTTGGCTTCTTCCAACAGCGCAGTAACGCCCGGTTGATCGGCCGCTTTGTCGATCTTGCTCTTGATCTCTTTCTTTTCTTTATCCGTCAATTCATCAAGCAAGTCAACGGTGGCTTTCGCTTTTTCTTTGGCTTTCAAAAGCGCTTTTTTCGCTTCTGCACGTTCGTTATTGGTTTTCGTGGCTTCATTGACAATCTTGTCGATGGCCTCTTTGTCAGCGGCTTGGTCGATGGATGCTTTCGTATTAGTCTTTTCATCCTTGCTCAGCTCATCCAACTGATCGACGGTGGCTTTTGCTTCTTCTTTGACCTTGGCTAACTCTTTTTTGGCCTGTGCACGTTCGTTATTGGTTTTCGTGGCTTCATTGACAATCTTGTCGATGGCCTCTTTGTCA
>NZ_JAOQJD010000028.1:2504-3112 GCF_025566985.1 Aedoeadaptatus acetigenes | reverse complement strand
GGTCGTTACCAACCAAGTACCATCGGCGTTAAGAGGCTTAACTTCTGTGTTCGGCATGGGTACAGGTGTGTCCCTCTTGCTATCGTCACCGGACGAACCAAGTGCATATACAATCTCTTTTGGTCAAGTCTTCGACCGATTAGTATCTCTTAGCTACATACATTGCTGTACTTCCACCTGAGACCTATCTACCTCGTAGGCTACAAGGGGTCTTATCATAATTGAGGGAAATCTCATCTCGAGGGGGGCTTCGTGCTTAGATGCTTTCAGCGCTTATCCCTTCCAAACTTAGCTACTCAGCGATGCCATTGGCATGACAACTGATGCACCAGCGGTTTGTCCATCCCGGTCCTCTCGTACTAAGGACAGATCCTCTCAAATTTCCTACGCCCACGACGGATAGGGACCGAACTGTCTCACGACGTTCTGAACCCAGCTCGCGTGCCTCTTTAATGGGCGAACAGCCCAACCCTTGGGACATGCTTCAGCCCCAGGATGAGACGAGCCGACATCGAGGTGCCAAACCTCCCCGTCGATGTGGACTCTTGGGGGAGATAAGCCTGTTATCCCCAGGGTAGCTTTTATCCGTTGAGCGATGGCCCTTCCAC
>NZ_JAOQJD010000028.1:0-2472 GCF_025566985.1 Aedoeadaptatus acetigenes | reverse complement strand
CGGTACCACCGGATCACTAAGTCCTGCTTTCGCATCTGCTCCACTTGTCGGTGTCGCAGTTAAGCTTCCTTTTGCCTTTGCACTCTTCGCACGATTTCCGTCCGTGCTGAGGAAACCTTTGAACGCCTCCGTTACTTTTTGGGAGGCGACCGCCCCAGTCAAACTGCCCAACTGACAGTGTCCCTCTTCCGGATTCACGGAAGTAGGTTAGAATTCCAGAATGAATAGAGTGGTATCCCAAGGGCGACTCCCGAAACACTGGCGTGCTTCGTTCTCTGTCTCCCACCTATCCTGTACAGTCCATTCCGAAATCCAATATCAGCCTGCAGTAAAGCTCCATGGGGTCTTTCCGTCCTGTCGTGGGTAAGCGGCATCTTTACCGCTACTACAATTTCACCGGATCCTTTGTTGAGACAGTGCCCAAATCGTTACACCTTTCGTGCGGGTCGGAACTTACCCGACAAGGAATTTCGCTACCTTAGGACCGTTATAGTTACGGCCGCCGTTTACTGGGGCTTCAGTTCGAAGCTTCGCTTGCGCTAACTTTTTCCCTTAACCTTCCAGCACCGGGCAGGTGTCAGCCCCTATACTTCGTCTTTCGACTTCGCAGAGACTTGTGTTTTTGGTAAACAGTCGCTTGGGCCTTTTCACTGCGGCCATGTTTCCATGGCTCCCCTTCTCCCGAAGTTACGGGGTCATTTTGCCGAGTTCCTTAACAAAGGTTTTTCCGCTCGTCTTAGGATTCTCTCCTCACCTACCTGTGTCGGTTTACGGTACGGGCGACAAGACGCGAATAGTGGCTTTTCTTGGCAGTATGGATTCGGCTCCTTCTCTACTTATTTTCGATCCGCATCACACGTCAGACTTCACGAGAAGCGGATTTGCCTACTTCTCATCCTTGGTGCTTGCACGCCTCACCAACCGGGCGCTGCGCTTATCCTTCTGCGTCCCCACATCTTCATTGCGTTTGTCGGTACAGGAATCTCCACCTGTTGTCCATCGACTACGCCTTTCGGCCTCGCCTTAGGTCCCGACTTACCCTGAGTGGACGAGCCTTCCTCAGGAAACCTTGGGTTTTCGACGGGTGAGATTCTCACTCACCTCTCGCTACTCATGCCAGCATTCTCTCTTCTGTACACTCCACAAGGCCTTACGGCTTTTGCTTCGTCGCGTACACAATGCTCCTCTACCAATCCATATGGATTCCACGGCTTCGGTATCGTGTTTAGCCCCGGTTATCTTCGGCGCAGAGTCACTTGACTAGTGAGCTATTACGCACTCTTTCAATGTATGGCTGCTTCTAAGCCAACATCCTAGTTGTCTCAGTAACTCCACATCCTTTTCCACTTAACACGAATTTTGGGACCTTAGCCGGTGGTCTGGGCTGTTTCCCTTTCGACTATGAAGCTCATCCCACATAGTCTGACTCCGGAGGATACTGTCTTCGGTATTCGGAGTTTGATAGGTCGCGGTAACTTGGTAAAGTCCCTTGACCATTCAGTGCTCTACCCCCGAGACATTGCCTTCCAGGCTAGCCCTAAAGCTATTTCGAGGAGAACCAGCTATCTCCGCGTTCGTTTGGCTTTTCACCCCTATCCACAGGTCATCCGATAACTTTTAAACGTTACCCGGTTCGAGCCTCCATTGAATTTTACTTCAACTTCACTCTGCCCATGGATAGATCACGCGGTTTCGGGTCTATGACCTACAACTCTTCGCCCTGTTCAGACTCGCTTTCGCTGCGGCTTCGATGCATAACATCTTAACCTCGCTGAAAATCATAACTCGCTGGCCCGTTCTACAAAAAGTACACGATCATGGTACGAAACCACTTTCGCTGCTTGTAAACATCCGGTTTCAGATTCTATTTCACTCCCCTCCCGGGGTTCTTTTCACCTTTCCCTCACGGTACTTATGCACTATCGGTCACCAAGGAGTATTTAGCCTTAGGGGGTGGTCCCCCTGTATTCCCACCGGGTTTCACGTGCCCTGTGGTACTCGTTTAGAGTGGCATACCTTCACTTCGCATACGGGACTGTTACCCCCTGTGGTCGATTGTTCCAAATCGTTCTGCTCGCTACATATGCCGTATCTCAAGTTGGGCTCTACCCCGTTCGCTCGCCGCTACTTGGAGTATCGAGGTTTCTTTCTTTTCCTCGGGGTACTTAGATGTTTCAGTTCCCCCGGTATTCCTTTCATACGCTATGAATTCACGCATGAATGCTGAGAGTTTGTCTCAGCGGGTTTCCCCATTCGGAAATCTGTGGATCGATGTGTATTTGCCACTCCCCACAGCTTTTCGCAGCTTATCGCGTCCTTCATCGGCTCTTGGTGCCAAGGCATCCACCGGATGCTCTTTCTAACTTGACCTTACGATCTATTTCGTTGAAATTGTAATCTTAAATTTAAATTTGAAGATTTGATTTTACGATGTTCTCGTTTTTGATTGTATATGCAATTGTCTTGGTTCAA
>NZ_JAOQJD010000027.1:0-5486 GCF_025566985.1 Aedoeadaptatus acetigenes | reverse complement strand
CGCCAGTTAACAATCATGGATGGATTTGTTAAACCGAGTTCAAGGGCCAATTGTTGGTAGCTGCATTCGCTCGTTTCGTAGCGTGTGATGGCTTCTAACTTAAACTCTACACTGTACGCACGATTATTTCTAGAGCGCATTAACCCTTCATCGCCAAATTGTTTGTAATTGTTCACCCAGCGTCTGATCTGCGAATGGTCAATTTGATATTTCATAGCCAGAGTTTTATAACCTGCTTTGCGGCCCAAGTATTCCTCAACAATTTTCCTTTTAAATTCATAACTGTATTTTGCCATTAAAAGACCCCCAAAGGTTGGATTTCTTGGTCCAACTTTTGGGGGTCAGTGCAAAGAGTCTATCTATTTTTCTATCTTAAATTTGTCGGCAAATGTTATTCCCCTACTGTTTTATTTCCCATTCGATGGTTATCCTATGGTTTACGTCAATATCGCCGCATTCTATATGGATGTCATGGGCCGTTTCCAAGGCGTATGATTTTTCCTATTAGATACCTATGGGTAGTGAGCTTCTTTTGCGGGTAAGTATTCACCGGTGATATTATGTTTAATTTTGACAATTCATATGCGCGCCTGCCTCGGCGGTTCTACCGAAAGGTGGAGCCCACGCCGGTGGTGGATCCCGCGTTTTTTATTACGAACAATGCTTTGGCCCGGGAGCTGGGCATAAACGACGAGGCCCTTTTCTCCGAGGAAGGCCTCGCCTATTTAAGCGGCAACGCCCTGCCCGAGGGGGCCGCCTCCCTTGCCATGGCCTACATGGGCCATCAGTTCGGCTACCCGGCCATGTTGGGCGACGGGCGGGCCATTCTTCTCGGCGAGCAGATCGCGCCCGATGGCCGCCGCGTGGACATTCAGCTAAAAGGGGCGGGGCAGACGCCCTTCTCCCGCATGGGCGACGGCCGGGCAGCTCTGGGCCCCATGCTCCGGGAATATATTTTAAGCGAAGCCATGGTCCATTTGGGCGTGCCCACGACCCGGGCCCTGGCCGTGGTAACCACCGGGCAATATGTGCAGCGCACGGAGCGTGAGCAGGGCGCCATTTTAACCCGCGTGGCCGATAGCCATTTGCGCGTGGGCACTTTCGAGTGGCTCGCCTCCATCGGCGGCGACGTGGCCGTGCTTTTGGACTACGCCATCGAACGCCACGATCCGGATCTCCTCCACGCCCCGGATCGCGGGGGGAAATGGCTCATCCGCGTGGCCGAGCGCCAGGCGGATCTCATCGCCCGCTGGATGGCCTTGGGCTTCGTCCACGGGGTCATGAACACGGACAATATGACCATTTCCGGGGAAACCATCGACTACGGCCCCTGCGCTTTTTTGGATACCTTTAATCCCAAGACGGTGTTCAGCTCCATCGACCACTTCGGCCGCTACCGCTTCGAAAATCAGGGGCAGATCGGCGTGTACAATCTGTCGAAACTGGGCGAAGCTTTGGGAGACATTCTCGGCGACGAAAAGGTGCGGGATGAAAAAATTACGGCCGCCCTCAAAATCTACGGCGACACCTTCCAAAAAGCTTACTTCCGCTACATGGCCCGCCGCCTGGGCTTTGACGATGCGAACGACTCGGTCTACGGGCTGATCAACGAATGGCTGGATCTTTTGATGAAAGAGGAGCTGGATTACAACGAATCCTTTCTCCGCCTCACCTACGGCGACGAGCGGGATGATTGGTCCCCCGGTTTCGCCGTCCTCTACGAAAAAATTCTTTCGGCCACAGGGGATGCAGGCGACGGAATTCGCCGCGCAAACAATCCCGCCATCTTCCCGCGCAATTACCTCGTGGAGCGGGCCATTCAGGAAGCGGAGGCGGGAGATAAAACGTTCCTGCTGCACTTTATGAAGCTTTTGCAAGAGCCCTACGCCCACAACGAAGAGCAGATGGCCTTAAGGGGCGCCCCGTCCATCCCCGGCTACAAAACCTTTTGCGGGACTTAAGCTTTGCCTAAAATTGTCCCGCTTCACCGGCGCGACGCCGCCTCTGTGGTACAATAAAGAAAACAGGATAAAGGATCTGACACTATGAACTATGAATTAGGCATCGTCGGCGGCATGGGGCCCTTGGCCACCTCCGTCCTCTTCGACTACATCGTCCGCCACACCGCCGCCAATAAAGACCAAGACCACATTAACGCCTTGATTTTAAATCACGCCACATTGCCCGACCGCACCGACGTGATTCTCCACGGAAAAGACGAGGATTTTCTCGACGCCGTGAAGGGCGACTACGAAATTTTAAACGCACTGAAGGTGCCCCTCATCGCCTTTCCCTGCAACACGGGCCACTACTTTTTCGACGCCATGGAATCCATGGCCGACGGAAAAATCATCAATATGATCGACGAAACCCTGGCCCGCTGCAAAGCCATGGGGGCGAAGAAAGTGGCGGTCTTCGCCACGGAAGGCACCACCTCGGCGAAGCTTTACGATCGCTACGCAAAGGGCCACGACCTGGGAGTAGTCTATCCCGACGCCGAGGAACAGACGCAGATTACCCGGGTGATCTACGATGTGAAGGAACTGGGCCAAACCCGCTTCCCCGTCATGGACGAACTCATCGCCAAGTACACGAAAGACGCCGTGGTGATCCTCGCCTGCACGGAACTTTCCACCATCGGCATCGACCACGAAAAAGTGGTGGACACCACCCAAGTCTTAGGCGATGTGATTATCGCCCGCTGCGGCAGAAAGAGGGTATAATGGAATTTATTTCAATTGTTTTAGGCACGGACAACAACGCCTACGGCGTGGCCCGCTCCCTTCACGAGGCCTACGGCGTGCATTCCTACGCCTACGGCGTGAAGCCCCTGCGCTTTACGCGGAAATCGAAAATCGTGGACGTGGAAGTGCACGAAGGCTTCGACACGGAGGCGGGCTTTATGCCCGTTATGGAGGCCATTTACGATCGCTTCAAGGGGGAAAATCTGCCCCTACTCCTCACCTCCTGCTCCGACGGCTACACGGCCCTTATTGCCAAGCACAAGGAGGAACTGAAGGACCGCTTCCGCTTTAACTACATCGACTACGATCTTCAGCAAAAGCTGGAAAACAAAGAAGATTTCTACGCCATTTGCGAAGAATACGGCCTCCATTACCCGAAGACCGTGATCATTACGGAAGAAAACAAACACGATTTGGACCTTGGCCTTACCTACCCCATCGGTCTCAAGGCCAACGACAGCATCGCCTTCGTGCATCTGCACTTCGAAGGGAAAAAGAAATTTTACAAAATCCAAGACGCCGAAGAACTGGCCCGGGTGGTAAACGACATTTACGCCGCCGGCTACAAAGGCGATCTCATCGCCCAAGACTTTATTCCCGGCAACTCCTCCGCCATGTACGTCTTAAACGCCTACGTGGACACCCGGGGTGCGGTGACCATGATGTGTCTGGGCAAATGCCTCTTGGACGAATGCCTGCCCTATGAAATCGGCAATTACAACGCCCTTTTGACCATGGGGGATCAGGCCCTTTACGATCAATACGAAGCCTTTTTAAAGGCCATCGACTACCGGGGCTTCGCCAATTTCGATTTGAAATACGATGTGCGAGACGATAGCTACAAAGTGTTCGAAATCAACATTCGCCAAGGCCGCTCGTCCTACTACATGACCGCCGGCGGCTGCAATTTCATGACCTACCCGGTGCAGGATCTCATCGCCGAGGAAACGCCGCCCTGCCACTACCACGACGAGCGCGGCCTGTGGCTCTTCGTGGATCCCGCCGTACTGAGAAAATACGGCAGCGAAAAGGACAAAGACTTAATCGAAGCCTCTCTGAAAAAAGGCTTCACCTTTACCCAGTGGTACGAAAAAGACCGCTCCCTTCCCCGCTGGCTGGATTATATGCGCCGCCGCATCTCCACGCGGAAATACTATCCCCACTACGAGCCCCAGCGGCAAAACGACTGATTTCACACACAAAAAACCGAGGACATTGCACTGCCCCCCAAAGTCGGACCAAAAATCCAACTTCGGGGGTCTTTTAATGGCTTGAATTCCTAATCGAAGTGCAATAAAAAAACGAGCCCGAAGGCTCGTATCGTGGAAGGAATCTGTGGGGCAGTGGCGGATATTACAGACTTTCCCAGAAGCCCCACCACTCGGCCCAATTGTTTTTTGCCATGCTATGGGGGCAAATTTTTCGCGACGCGTCGAAATGGCGCACCACATGGTCTTTCGGGATGCGATAAAAGGCCATGAGCTCTTTCACCAAATTGCGGGCGTGGGCCAGGGCGGCCTTCCGGTCGATGCCCTGATTGATGCAAATCTCCACGCCGATGGAATTGCGATTGGTGATGCCGTGGGCTCCATGTCCATCGCCGCAGTGCCAGGCGGCGTAGGCATCTTCGATGATTTGCACCACGCCCTTGTCATCCACGAAATAATGGACGCTTGCCCTTCGGTTGCCGCCTGAGAAATAGCGGTAATGGGCCATGGCGTCGGCGCCGCGATCGGGATTGCCCGTGTCGTGGACCACGATGTAGGCGATGCGGGTGCCGTTTCTCGACGAATAATTATAGTGAATCAACTGTTTGTTTAGAAGCATAGATCCTCCTTAAATGGTTCATGGCGCGGGATTTCGTGTTGGCCACCGTCTGATAAGAAATCCCCAGGCGGGCGGCGATTTCCGAAAGAGACAGATGGCAGAAAAAATACAAACTCACCACCGCCCGCTCCCGAATCGGCAGATCGTTTACGATTTGGTGCAGCTCCTCGGCCCGCTCCAGGAGAATAAAATCCTCCTCCGTGTCCACCACGTCGGCGACGACAGCTTCCATTTCCGCCGTGAGAGGCACAGTGGGCTTTTTCATGCTGCGCTTTAAATCGTCCATAAGGAAATACGACAGGCGCGCGCGGTAATAGAGATGAAAAGGCACGCCCCGCTCGGGATCGAAATCATCCACGGCGTCGAGGAGAATGAGATTCGCCTCGCCGTAGAGATTGTCCGGATCCTGCGCGTAGGGCTGAATGCGGCGGATCGTGGCCCGGGTAATGGGCACGAGATCGACGAGCAACTGGGCCAGGGCCTCGGGATCACGGGCTTTGGCACGAGAGATAATTTGGCTTTCCATAGAGACTCCTTTCACGATGAAGATGAACAAATGTTTTGTTTTTTCTTTTATTTTACCACTCAAGAAACATATGTTCAAGTCAGGTAGGTTATAAGGGCGAGATGTTATCTCGCCCTTATAACCGGGAAGAATGGGGATTCTTGTTTTTTAAATTCTGCTTTTTTCTTTTTAATTTTTTGTTTCAAGCTTTCAAAATGCGTAGCGAACGGAATGGATTCAAGTTACGTTCTTACTAAGAAATTGATTCTTACACGGCTTTGAAACCCGGGGAAGGGGCCAGGGCGTTGCGATTCGCCCTGGAATGGCAACACTTTTTTGGACACTTTTCTTAAGGTGTCAACTGTAAACGGTCTTTGTCTTCCACTGCTTTCTTTGTCCTGTATGCGAGC
>NZ_JAOQJD010000026.1:0-7206 GCF_025566985.1 Aedoeadaptatus acetigenes | reverse complement strand
AAAGCAGTTTGGTTCGGAAATGATGAAAGTTACGCATCCCAAAAGCGACGCGCTTCACGGTCTTGATCTTGTTGTGCGTTCCTTCCACGTAGCCGTTACTCCACGGGTAATCAAAGCTGTTGGTAATCTCATCGAACCAGTTTTTGTAGGCGCGCAAGCAGTAGCGCCACTCCTTTTGCCCGCTATTCTTTGCTTCTTCCATCCACTTTGAAAGAGCGGTGGCGGCGGTTTCTTTGTCGTTCTGAGAAAGGACGTAGGTGTAATAGCCTTCTTTTAAGATGTAGGCGGTTCGAATGGAATCGCTCTTTTCGAGCATGGTGGCGACGAGACCTTTTTCCGCCTCTGTAAGGTCTTTAGCCGGCTTTTTCAGTAGACTGCGGCTTCGTTTAAACCATTTTCTTTCCGTCGCCGTCATCCGTTTCTGTTCCCGCTTCCGCACATTTTCCAAGGCCCAATGGACTTGACGGATGAAATGGTAGCGGTCGATGACATGGGTACTTTGTGGAAAGAAAGCCTCTTTCACGCCTTTAAAGGTGCCGCACATATCGCTGACAAAGATTTCGACGCCACGTCGTTCCGCTCGATCAATGGAAGAGAAATAAGCGGCTAAATCCTTGCCGTAGCGCGTCGGAAGAATGTCGATGATTCGATGGGCTTCCCCATCAGCTAGGGTGGTCTGGTACTTGCTTCCGCCACTATCGCCCTTAAATTCGTCGATGCAAAAGACGCGAGGCAGCCGTTGCCGGGGCACAAACAAACAAGCGACGATGCGGAAAATGCTCGTCGTTGAAATGCCCACTTCCCGCGCCAACTCCGACACAGAACGAATATCCCGGAAGGCATCCACCACATAAGCAATTAAACGCTTTGTCATCTGCTTGCCCTTGGCGGCAAAGGAAAGAGGTGCCTCAAAGCGCGCCCCGCAATCCTTGCAATCATACCGTGTCTTCTTAACCCGCAGAAGCACGTGCTTTCGGCGCATCGGTGCGTCCCGTAGCACTTGCTCCCGGTGATCGTGGACCCAAGCGTGGGTCGAGCCACAGTGAGGACAAACCCGATCATGAACGGGTTTGCAGTCAATGGTAATGAGCCGTCTTTCTTCTAAAACAGCGGTAACCTCGACGTCTTGGATTCCTAAAAGTAATGTGGTAATATTGTTTTGCACTTGTTTAACCCCCTTTATTAATTTGTGGTGATTTAATTTTAGGTAATTGGGAAAACAAGTGCTATCTTTTTGCACAAAAATATCCATTAAGGAGGTTACTCCCCAACTGATATTATAGAGCCATAAAAAAGCCCCCGAAGCGGGGGCGAGGGATCAATTCAGAAGTCGATCATTAGAGTTCGACGACATTTTCCCAAAGGCCGTGAATGTTGCACATGCTCAGTGCGTATACGGTGCCTTTCTTTTCGCTCTTGAAGCAGGTTTTTACTTCGGGAACGGTGAAGACGTCGCTTTCGCCGTGTGCGTTGAATTCGTAGCTGCCGACTTCGACGGGAGCTGCAGCGCCTTCAGCCTTGAAGAAGACTTTGATCCAGGAAATATGGTGTTCCAATGTGTTGGGGTGTTCGATTTCCTTGCCGACGGCAACGGATACTTTGACTAAGCCGCCTTCGAAGGATGCTTCGATTTCGGGAACGTGTTTTTCGTTTTTAAAGTCGCCGGATTTGACGGTTTCGGTTAATTTTGTCATGAATGAATACCTCCCAGTGATTCTGAATGTTACTTTACAATGTTTATATACCCACTATTTCACAAAAACAACAGTCAATCGATCTTTTATTCCGAGCTTTTGATGGAATCATGTTCAAACAGGGTGTAATTTAGTATAATAGAGTGGAGGTGTTCTATGATTTATTTGGAAGCGACAGCAAACATCGGCATGGAAGCCGTTTTGAAACGAGAAGCTCAGGCCCTGGGCATGAAAAATATTCGCGTGCAAGACGGTCTCGTGTCCATGGAAGGAAAAACGGAAGACATCAGTCGATTAAATTTACATTTGCGCACGGCGGAGCGGGTGCACTGGGTGCTGGCTCGCTTTGAGGCGCGAAGCTTTACGGAGCTTTTCGACGGCGTCTACGATTTGCCCTGGCCGGACATTATGCCCAAGACGGCAAACTTTATTACCGAGGCCAAGAGCAGAAAATCGCAGCTTTTTTCCCTGTCGGATATTCAAAGAATCACGGAAAAAGCCGTGGTCAACAAGCTTCAGACCCGCTACAAAACGGAATGGTTTGAAAAAAACGGGGCGCGCTACCGCATCGGCGTGCGCATCGTTGACGACTTGGCCACGATCTATTTGGACACGTCCGGCGACGGCCTTCACGATCGGGGTTACAGAAAGCGCTCGGTGAAGGCGCCTTTGACGGAGACCCTGGCTTCGGGCTTGGTGCAGCTCAGTTTTTGGAACAAAAACCGCATGCTCGTGGATCCTTTTTGCGGCAGCGGCACCATTTTAATCGAAGCGATCCTCTTGGGGCGAAACATCGCTCCGGGGCTGAACCGGCGCTTCGACTTTGAGTACTGGAATTTGGAGGGCGCCAACGAGAAGGCCATGCGAAAAGAAGCCTTTGAAATGATCGACTACGACAGCAAGCTGGAGCTCTACGGCTTCGACGTGGATCCCAAGGCCCTGGAAGCGGCGCGGATCAACTTGGATTCCCTTGGTTTTTTAGACGACGTGACCTTAAGGGAAAAAGACATTGCGCAGCTGGATTTAGCCGGAGACTACGGCGTGATCATTACCAACCCGCCCTACGGTGTACGGATCGAAGACAAAGAATCGGTCATGGCGCTGAACCGGGAGCTGGGTCAATTGGCAAAAACATTGCCGACCTGGAGCCACTACATTATTACGGCGGACGAAGGCTTTGAACGGGGCTTCGGCAAGAAAGCGGACAGAAAGCGCAAGCTTTACAACGGCAAGATCAAAACGGATTACTACCAATACTACGGTCCCAGACCTTAAGTTGCGAAAGAGGCAGGCATGAACGAAAGAGAGATTTTAAGCAATAAAATCGAGGCCAAGCTTTTGGACACGATGACCGATTTAATTCGCGTCGTGGACAAAGACAATCGCGTGGTCTACTATAATCATGCCATGAAACAGGTCCTTGAGAGAAACGAAGGAAAGGCCACCGGCCACGACGATTTCCGCATGACTGCCCGGTGTTTGGGAAGCGGCGAGAACATTCAGCGGGAGACCTATATCGGCGAGACCTATTATTCGGTAAAGACCAATCCCATTCGCTCGGAAGAGGGAGAAATCGTCGGCGCCATCGAAGTGTTTCGCGACAAGAGTTTGGAAAAGCGGCTACAGGTGGAATTGATCGAAAAAAATCGCGCCCTCATCGAGGAGCAGATCAGCGCCTCTTCCGTTCAGCGGGCTCTTTTGCCCAAGCGCGGCTACGACCGGTTTTTCTTCAGAGACTATTTTTACCGCCCGGCGGAAATATTAAGCGGCGATTTCTTCGACATTATCGAAATCGACGAGGACCGGACGGCGATTTACATGGCTGATGCCGTGGGCCACGGATTCGCCTCCTCCATGGCGACGCTGTTTATTTCCCAGACGATGCGGAACATGGATCCGGAGATTTTAATTGATCCTACGGTGGCCATGATGGAATTGGTGCACCGCTTCCGGGAGTTGAATCCGCCGGATACCATGTATTTCACCATGTTTCTCGGCGTCTACTCGAAAAAGACGAGGAAGTTTACCTACGCCAATGCCGGCCACGATTGCCCGCCTCTGTTGAAGCGGCAGGGCTATGTGCGGCTTTTGATCAACTCAGGCTTTCCCGTATCCCAGCTCGTGGAGGCGACCTTCTACGAGTGCCGCAGCGTCTATTTGCAAAAAGGCGACGAGCTTTTATTTTACACCGACGGAATTACGGAATGCCGCAGTCGGGGCAGGAAGCAATACGGCGTGGATGCCCTGCGGGATCTGTTCAGTAAAATCGGCGACGAGCCCCTGGCCGAAATTCATCGGGCGCTCAGCGAATTTATTTACGAAGACATTGTCGACGACATGACCTGTCTTTATATGAAACTGATCTAGGAGGAGCCATGGATTTCAGAAGTTCCCATACATTCGACGAATGCAAACGAAACGAAGGGAAAAAGTCCCTGGATCTCGTTCTGGACGGGCTGAAAAAGGGAAGTGCACCGGGGATGGAATGGACCGGTTGGATCGACTATCCCGACGAAAAAATGGCGGAAGACATTCGCGAGGTGACGGCTCACATCGAAACCATCGAGGCCCGAGACCTTTACGTCTTGGGAATCGGCGGATCCTACCTTGGGGCCTATGCCGCGATTTGTGCCCTTGAAAAAGAAGGCGTGCATTTCTACGGCAATTCCTTTTCCGCCCGGGATCTGGAAAGAGGCCTTCGAGCCTACGATCCGAAGAAAGACCATGTGGTGGTGATTTCAAAATCCGGATCTACACGGGAGACGGCCATGGCCTTTCGCTTCTTTTTGGAAAAGGCCGAGGCGGCCGGCGCAGATTTATCAAAATCCGTCACCGCCATCACCGACGGAAAAAAAGGAAAGCTTCACGACTTTGCCGAAGCGAAGAAGATTCGCCGCTTCGTCGTTCCCGAGGACATGGGCGGGCGCTACTCCGTCTTAAGTCCTGTGGGCCTGTTTCCCATGGCCTTTGCCGGCGTGGACCTCGAGGCCTTAATGAAAGGGGCGCGAGATGCGAAAGATGCCGTCGCCCGCGATCCGAAAAACAATCGGGCTTCAGACTACGCACTCGCTCGCCACGGCATGCGCCGCGAGGGGAAAGTGGCGGAAATTTTCGCCACCTACGAGCCGCGCCTCGCGCCCCTGGGCCGCTGGTGGCAGCAACTCTTCGGCGAAAGCGAAGGAAAAGAAGGAAAGGGCATTTTGCCCCTCGCCTTAAGCTACTCCACGGACCTTCACGCCATGGGCCAATGGGTGCAGGAAGGGCCGCGAAACTTTTTTGAAACCGTGCTCTACGCCGAGCGCTCGGGATCGGATCTGAAGATTCCCGCCATGGCCATGGACGACGGCTTGGATTCGATTGAAGGCGTAGCCGTAGACGATGTGAACCGCGCCGCCTTCGAAGGAACGCGGGCGGCTCACGAAGCAGGGAACGTACCCACGATCTCCTTCGTTTACGACGCTTTCGACGCCTACGCACTGGGCGAATTTTTCTATACCATGGAATACGCCTGTGCCATAAGCGCCTACCTTCAAGGGGTGAATCCCTTTGATCAACCGGGCGTGGAGGCCTACAAAAAAGCCATGAAAGAGCGTTTATAACTTGAAAAGACGAAAGGGGCTTGTGCCCCTTTTTTAAATGGAAGGGCCCGATTGAGCGGGGGAAAGTTTTTGAAATCACTTGAAACGGCATCATAGATGTGATACTATGATAAATTTCCTAAATATGATATAATTAACGTGGGAATATAGGTAGGATAGGAGGAAACTATGTTTAATATAGGTGACAAGATCGTCTATCCCGTACACGGTGCCGGCATTATTGTCGACATCGAGACCAAGGTAATCTTGGGAGAAAAGAAAGAATACTACGTCATGAAAATCCCCGTCAACGAAATGAAGGTGCTGGTTCCATTGGGCAGCATGGGGGATGTGGGCATTCGCGACATTAAGTCGCCGGAAGAAATGGACAAGGTGTTGGAGGTATTAAAAGATCCCGCCAAGGAAAAAATGCCGACGAACTGGAATCGCCGTTACCGTTTCCACCAAGACAAAATCAAAACCGGCGACCTGGAAGAAATCGCCAAGGTCATTAAAAATTTGGAAAGCCTGGACAGAGAAAAAGCACTCTCCACAGGGGAACGCAAAATTTTGAACACGGCCCGTCAAATTATTTTGTCTGAAATGGTCCTGGTCTACGACAAAACCTTCGACGAAGTGGTGGAACTCGTGGACAATACCATGGCGGAGGGTTGCCTGAAGGACATTGAAGAAAGAAAGTAGGGTGCGCATGGGAATTCGATCGAATCGCATCTTCCACTGGGTGTTCCGACTGCTGTTTACCCTTTTGGGCCTGGCCGTCGGGCGCTTGGTTTTGGGATTGTTGCGCGATTTAAATGCCATGAAAATTCTCGGTCGTCTGATTCCCCAAGGGGCGATTCCCGTCGTCATTTATATTTTATTTGCCATTATATTTTTTATCCTCGGGAAACACGCTTACGGGGCATTGTGGCGCCTTGTGGATTTTGCCGAATCGGAAATGAAAGACGTCCCCGCATCGGATATTTTGTGGGGCATTCTCGGTTTGATTATCGGCATTTTAATTGCCTTTCTCGTGTCCCTGCCCATTTACCGGCTGAACATCGACTACGTCAGCAGCATTTTGTCGCTGATTATTTACATCGTCTTGGCCGTTTTGGGCGTTCGGATTATGCTTTACAAACGAGAAGAAATCGCCGGTTCCTTTCGGAATCTTTTTCTCCAGGGAACCGGCACCGTGAAGTTGAAAAGCGGCGACAAAAAACAAGGTGTGCCGAAGCTTTTGGATACGTCGGTCATCATCGACGGGCGAATCGTGGACATTATCGAGCTGGGCTTTCTCGAAGGGCCCGTCGTCGTGCCCGATTTCGTGTTGCGGGAGCTGCAGGGCATCGCCGATTCGTCCAACGGCATGAGCCGGGCGAAGGGCCGCAAGGGCCTGGACGCGTTGAAAAAGCTTCAGCAGGACAGCCGCTACAAAATTAAAATCGTGGAGAAAAACTACGCCGATTTAACGGAAGTGGATACCATGCTTCTGCGCATGGCCAAAGAAGTAAAGGGCGTGGTAGTAACCAACGACTTTAATTTAAACAAAGTGGCGGAGGTGCAGGGCATTCGCGTCTTGAACATCAACGCCTTGGCCAATGCCATGAAGCCCGTTTTCGTCACCGGCGAGAAGATCAATGTCTTCGTCGTAAAGCCCGGCAGCCAGGAAAAACAGGGCCTGGGTTATTTGGACGACGGCACCATGATCGTCGTGGAAAACGGCATCGACTACATCGGGCACAATGTGGACTGCATGGTGACCAGCATGCTCCAAACCTCGGCCGGAAAAATGATTTTCGCCAAACCCATGGATTAAAAAAAGGCTCTATAATATCCATTGGGGAGTAAGCTCCTCAATGGATATTTTTGTGCAAAAAGATAGCACTTGTTTTCCCTATCGCCTAAAATTAAATCACCACAAAATAATAAAG
>NZ_JAOQJD010000025.1:0-10897 GCF_025566985.1 Aedoeadaptatus acetigenes | reverse complement strand
TATAAATGTTCTCCCTTGTCATAATCTTCAAGGGTATATACTGTTGATTTACTACACTCCTTTAATTTCCCTTTATCTTGTTCATACCAATGAATTAAGGTCGCATAATGGTCTTTGTAGTTTCTTCCTGTGCTTTGCATATAAGTCGAAAGCTTTTCTATCATTTTCTCCCTATGACCTTGCATTTTATCCTTTAACTTTCCATATTCTTCATCTGTTAAGGAAACATTTTTATATTCTCCATAAAAAACGGGGGATATTTTTTCTATCTCCCCCTCTTTTTCTAACTCTATATCTATTTCTTTCTCTATATCTCCGTTGCAATTTTGTTGCAAAAGGTTGCAATGTGTTGCATTAGTGTTGCATTGCAACGCTTTTTGTCCTCTCGATTTTCTCGAACGCCTTGTAGACGCTGTTTCTGAACCTATAAGACTTGGGATTTCTGTTAAAAAATACTCGTCATTTTCTGTGATTATCTCCATCAATCCTTGTGCCATAAGATAGTTCACTATAACCATTACATCATCTTCCGTTTCATCAATCGTTAAGGCAAGCTCTTTGATAAAGTCTGTTTCTACTCCATCATAATACAGCTTCCCACTATCTTTTAAGCTAAGTAAAAGCAATTTAAGATAAATGATTGTATAGGTATCTCCTCCTGATATTTTTCTTAGCCTTTTGATTCTCTTATCTGTAAAAAAATCTTCTTTCAATTTTAACCAATAGTATCTTCTGTTGTCTGCCATTTTTATCTTTCCTCCCCTTTATTTTTATAATTTTCTTTAGCCTTTTCTTTTGCTTTTTGTTTGTACTGACCCTTTCTTTCCTCTTGCTCTTGAAATTTTTTCAGTTGTGCAATTACACTTGGTTTATCTCCCCTCTTAATTGCCTTGTCTATCTCTATAGATAAATCTATTCCATACTCGTCACCCACAATCTTTACTGCATATTTGATATGATCTATCTGCTTAAATTCGTCTTGAACTTTAGCTTTATCTTCAGTTAAGTCTTGTATCTCTTTTTCAAGGCTTGATATTTCTTTCTGCCAATCACTCGACTTTATAGCTGATGTTCCAGTAAATTTTTCTATAGTCTTTCTTGCTTTTTTGTAGTTTTCAATTTCATCTTTATGTGAATTGTAAAATTTATCTTTAAGAAAAGTTTTATCTTTATATTCCTGATATACCGCCTTATTTTCTTTGATGATGTCTGCACAAATAAAGCAACGATTTAACTCCTTTATTCTTTGGGTTTTGCTTTGAATATCTTCACTTATCTTTTTACTTTGCTTTGCCAGTTCAAAAACTTTTTCTTGTAGGTCTGCTATGGTTTGAAGATGATTATCTTTTAGATAGTAGATTGCTTTTACAAATCTCTTTAGGTCTGCATTTCCCTTTTTTATCTGTCCATAGTAGGATAGATTTTTTGTTTTTTCTCCCTGTATTTCGTTGTAGATAGAAATATATTCATAAAGGTTAAAGAGTTCTGCTTTGTTCTCCAGTTCATCTTTCTTGGTCTGTTTATACCCATCGTATTTTGCTTGCAGATTTCCAAGTAAAGAGTCTATCCAAGAAGTGATTTCTTTTATCTTGTTCTTGATAGCTTTTACTAAAGAGTTATGTTTTTTTATTTCTCTGTTGATGTTTCCTTTGTCGGTTTCGATTCCTTTTTTCTCTAAGGCACTGGCACTTGCTCCCATGTGAATGGTTGGGATTTCTTCTATCCCTTGCCTTTTGTAGGAACGATGATCCACTCTCTTTTCTTGATGATTTTTTTCTAAATACTGATTACAAAGTCTTGCAAAATTCTCTCTCCATTTCTCTGCGTTTCCTTTATTGTTCCAGTCTGTCAGCTCTACTTTTCTTGTTTTGTAGTTCCCGCTTTTTAGTTTTATCTTTTCTCCATTTTCATCAATTACATATTCTTTTTTGCTTTTTGCCTGCCACTCTCCTTTTTCATTGATTGGTCTGAGGGTAGTCATAATATGTGCATGGATATTATTATTTTCTTCATCACTTTCATCATGGATTGCAAGGTCTGCTATCATTCCTTTTGATACAAAATTTTCTTGTATGAAGTCGGTAATGAGTTTCTTATTTTCTTCAAAGGATAATTCTTTTGGTAAGGCGATAATGAAGTTTCTTGCAAGCTGTGCGTTACTTGCTTTCTCATTTAGTTCAACGCTATTCCATAAAGTAGTTCTATCTTTTAATGCTATGGGAACATTCTCCGGCAAGAAGATTTCTGAATGTAAAAGTCCTTTTTTATTATGATAGTCATGAACTTCTCCATCCCATTCATTTTTGATTTTCTCACAAGAGATATATGCTGCACTTGCAACTGCCGATTTACTTTTTCCTCTGCTTATCATGGAAATATTAAAGTGAAATGTTTCTGCCATCTTCATAAGCTCCTTTCATTTTTTATTTGTTTTTAGGTAAAGGAAAAAAGCAGACAGGCTATTTTTTGTATCTTTTCCTATCTGCTTTATCCGTATATTTTTATTAAGTTTTGGATTTTTTAATACTTGCTAAAATCCCTTAGTTTTTCTAAGGGCGCAATTATACACCCTAAAGGGTGCTTTGCGTTCTGCGAAGCTTTTTGCCCTTGCAGGGAGCTTCTGAAAAAACTAAGTTTTTTTATTCTGTTCACTCAATATCTGTTTCATCTTCCATATCTTTTCCATTTATCATTTCTTCATAGGCTTGTCTGTATTCTTCTGTATCAGTAGCAACTTTAAGTAGTTCTTCTATCTCCTCATTGGCAAACATAAGGGAATTTTCAATTACTCTTTCTACTATCAAGCCTCTTTGTATGAGCCTGTGATTTCTTCTTTTTCGTTCCTTTTCATTTGCCAGTTTTTCTAATTTTTTGCCTTGATTTTGTAATTGTTTCAGCTTTACATCGCACTTTTCTCTTTCTTCCTGAAGTTCAGAAATTTGTTCCTGTACTTCCTGTAATGTTTTTTCTTTCTTCATTTTTAATTCCTCCGTTTTGGTATCTGCTTGTTTCCATAAAGAAAGGTTAAGCACCTTTTTTGACACTTAACCTTTCCAAGTTTTTAGATTTTATCTTCTAAAATCTTTCTCAGTTTTTCTAAAATCCTATCCCTCCTCCCACTGATTGCTTGATGTGTAACTTTCTCTCTTCTGCTGATTGACCTTAGACTTTCTTCTTTGTAGAAGATGGCTTCCATTAGTTCTCGTTCTTCTTTTGTAAGAGTATTTAATGCTTTATGAAGTTCTTCAATTCGCATTTTTACTTCTACAATTTTTTCTAAGTCTATCTTTTCATCTATGATGTTATCTACAAAGTGTCCATCATGATCCAGTGCCGAAAATGGTATTACATTATGCTTCCAATCTTTTCTTTGGAGATACTTTTCATGCTCTGTTATCTTCCAATAGGCTTTGTAGACTTCTTCACTTACAGGTACGGCTTTGCCTTTTACATAAAGGTAATATTCTTTCTTTGCCACTTAGTCATCCTCCTTTTTAAGTTCTCTGTTTTGGTTTTGAGAATAAAAAAAGGAGGACTTCTACACTTTGGTGTAAATAGTCCTCTCGGCTTAAAAACTAATGTTTTATATAATTTTCTATTTGGTCGTTTCTGGTAAAGTATTATTGCTATGTGTAAGCAATTCCAAGAATAAAAAAGGATAATTATATCGTTCTTTGAAAACCGAAACTATAAGTTTTGACATAATTATCCCTCCATTATTTTCCCTCCTAAGTAAATTTATTATTAAATCACTCCTGCTTTTTCAAAATGCTTTTTGAGTATCTTTGTTGCAACGAATGCTCCTATGCAAGCAAGAACAAATGTTATCAAGGCAAAGCCTACTGCCCATGAAACTTTGAAATAAGATAATGCTTCATTTATTTGTGCTTCACTCATTTTCCATTTTGATGCTCTTTCCACAAAAGAAGCTGTTCCGAATAAAATCACAGGAATTACTGTCCCTAAAAAATCCGCTAATGCAAATATCCCATATCCAATAATCATTCGTCCCTTGCTCTCATAATTTCCTATAATCAAATCACATATAATTCCACCGATTACAGCAAAGACTGCATGAGGCAAATGTCCTCCTGACAATGCAATTAAACCAAGAAGCGTTCCTGATATTGTAAATACGCCCTTCTTTTTAACTTTCAAAGCCATAAGGATATAAACGGTAGCAGCTACCATAAAGCTAACTCCTGAAGCAATAAATCCTCCAATCACTGTTGTTGCCATAGCAAATGCAACCGCCATGTATATGACAATTCCAATTGCATTAAAGATTCCGATTGTAATAAAATCACGACCATTTAATTTGTTTTTCATAAAAGTCCTCCTAATAAATTTTCTGTATTACTATCACAAGAGCAATCATCAAAGCTCCTAATAGTCCAATCAACAAATCCGTTGTTCTAAACCTCAATTTTGTTAATGTAACCCTGTTCTCATCACTATCAAGTCCTCTAATGAGTGCTGAAGCTGACAGTTCATCTGAAATCTTAATCATTCTCATTAAAAGCGGAACAAGCGTATATTCAATATATTTAATTGGATGTAGCAAGGGGAAAAATCTACTTGTTACGATTCCTCGAATCTTCATATTCTCTTTTAATGCCTTGAGTTCTATTTTTATAGTTGGTACAAACCTAAGCAAAACACTAAAAGGTATACCAATGCTTCTTGGTACTTTCATTCTATTTAATGCTTCAAGCATTTCACTTACACTTGTAGTCTTTGTTATATATCCACCAAACATAGCAATTAAGGTCATCCTTGATGCAAAGTAAATAAACATATATATTGCAAATACGATACTTGCTTCACAAAACTTTCCAAGCCATAACTCTATGCAGTATAAAATCACAAAAAACAAAATAAAGCGTAATGCTCTTTTCCACATACTGCTGTATACATACAGAAAAAAGGCAAAGAGAATCAGTCCGAAAAGTAGAATTGTATCGCTTATAAAAAAGCTCGTAAATCCAACAATTGGAAGTAGAGTAAGTTTTATTCTCGGATCGACTGTTTTTCTATCCATCAAGTTATCTACCTCCTCTCATCTTGTCCAATATGAGAATTTTATTACTTTCACTCATATTCAAAACACTTTCTATTTTTCCATCTCCCATTACCCAGAGCTTACTCACTGTGTTCGCTAAAAACTCAAAATCATGACTTATCACCAAAACTGTTGTTCCATTTTTTAATTGTTCTTCAATTAATTTTGCCACTGAAAGCATTGAGTCTTTATCACAACCTGATGTTGGTTCATCATAGATAAAAACTTTTGCCTGTTTCATCATTCCACAAGCTATTGTGAGTCTTTGTTTTTCTCCTCTTGATAAAGCAAACGGATGCTTATCAATGTATTTATCTAAGCCAAGTACATTCAAAATAGACTTTGCCTTTTGAGTATTTTCTTTTTTATCTTTACTTGAAATACCAAGCAGCATTTCATCAAGTACACTTTCCGAAAACAACTGATAGTCTGAATCTTGAAAGACAAAATATGACATATCCATTAAATCTTTATGATTAAGCGAATTATCTTTCCCCGTCCATATCTTCCCCTCTTTTATCTTCTCAAGTCCTGAAATCACTCTTGCAAAGGTAGTTTTTCCGGTACCATTTAAGCCGATAAGACCAATGGCTATTCCGCACTCCATATTAAAATCAAGATGATTTAAAATGTACCGTTTTTGCTTCTTTCCATCCTTAGCTACATTCGGATAGCAAAATCTCAAGCCTTTTCCGTTTATACTTTCATCATTTAATTGATATGAGTCTTTCTTCTCACTTATCCTATATTCTTCTAATTCAAGAGTTCTTAGTCCATTCTCATCCCAAAACTCCCCTTCAAGATGAATAACTTCTTCCCGACTCAAGTCCAGTGCAATTTCTCCATCTTTCACCAAAAGAAAACGGTCAAATAAAGATTTTACATAGTACAAACGATGTTCAATTAGAACAACTGTTGTTCCTTTTTTCTTTAATTTTTCCAAAATTAAAAATAGGTCAAATGTTGCTTTCATATCCAAATTTGCTGAAGGTTCATCTAAAATTAAAACTTTCGGATTCATCGCATAGATACTTGCAATAGCTATCTTTTGTTTCTGTCCGCTTGATAATTCAAAAACAGATTTTCCTTTCAGTTCCTCAATATCCAGTTCTGCATATACTTCTTCTACTCTCTGTTTTATTTCATCTCTTGATTTGCAAATGGTTTGAAGCCCAAAAGCTATTTCTTCATCTGTCGTTGTCGTAAAAAATTGACTTCTTGGATCTTGAAATACAGTCCCTACAATATGCCCTATTTCATGAAGCGATAATTTGCTTATATCTTTTCCGGACGCAAAGGCTTCCCCTTTCATTTTGCCTTTGTAATAATGTGGAATAAGACCATTCATCACACTTCCAAGAGTACTTTTACCACTTCCACTTTTCCCTGAAATTAAAACAAATTCACCTTTTCTAATTTCAAGATTGACATTTTTTAAAGCAGTTCGTCCATCTTCCCATTCATAATAAACATTTTTTAGCAAAATCATGGTTATACCTCATACTGAGCTTTCCATAATTTTGTGTAGTAACCATTTTTTGCAAGAAGTTCGCCATGCTTTCCTTTTTCAAGTAAATTTCCTTTTTGAAATACGAGAATTTGGTCAGCTTTTTGAATTGTTTTTAAATGATGAGCCACTACAAGTACAGTTCTATTCTTTGCAAGTTCTGTAATAGCATCCTGTATCAAAGATTCGTTTACAGGATCAACATTACTTGTCATTTCATCAAGAATTAAAATCGGTGCATCTTTTAGAAAAGCTCTTGCAATAGATATTCTTTGTCTTTGTCCACCTGATAAAATTCCTCCATTTTCGCCAATATCAGTTTCATAACCTTTTGGTAAGCTCATAATGAAATCATGTATCCTTGCCTTCTTTGCAGCTTTAATGATTTCCTCTTTTGTAGCTCCTTTTTTACCTACTCTAATATTTTCTTCAATCGTGTTATCGAATAGTTGAACATTTTGCATGACAATACTGATACGATCCAAAAGCTCATCATAAGGAATATCCCTTATATCAGTTCCTCCGAGTGTAATTTTCCCTTTATGCACATCATAAAATCTTAGAAGTAAGTTTGTTATAGTAGTCTTTCCACTACCTGATTCTCCAACTAAGGCTGTCATTGTTTTTTCAGCAATAGAAAAACTCAATTTTTCCATTTTAAATTCATCTTTTTCATAGGAAAAATCTATGTTTTCAAAAGCTATATCATTATCTTTCGGAACAATTCCATTCACTTTATCCGGGATTACATCTGCATATAAAATTCTTGAAAGTCTTTCGTAACTATCTACCGCCGAAACATAGTACATATAGTGTTGTTCCATAGAAGCGAACGGCTTATAAAACTCTTTTGAAATTACCGCAAAGATAATAAAATTAAGCACATCGAGATTTCCCTTTATAACAAGTATTGCTCCTGCAATTAAAAGAACTAAATATCCAATATCCAGTAAAAAACCAAATATAGATAACTGTTTTGCCTTGAATCTTGAAGCTGCTTTACTTGTTTCTCCGAACTTTTTCGTTTTGTTCATAAGCTCATTATCTAAGCTCTTATTGTTTGAAAAACTCTTTAGTACAGGTATTCCTCTAACATATTCAACAAATAAGCTAACCATATCAAGAAGTGCTGAGTTGTTCTGATTTTCTATTTTTTCAGATTGCTTAATTGTCAGATATAGAAAGATAAGTGCAATCGGAACAGATACAGCCATAATAATAGCAAGTTTGAAATCAATACTTTCAAGACCAACAAATACGACTGCACCTATCAAAAAATCACCAAACATTCTTGACCACATGTGTCCTACAACAAGGGACATATTATCAACATCTTTGTGTAAAATTGTATTGATCTCGCCCAGTCTTTCGTTGGTATAAAATCCTAAGCTGAATTTTTTTAATTTGATAATCATGCGTTCTCTGATTTGCTGAACAATATCAAAACCTGCACTATGCTTTTTCATATCTGCAACCATATTACAAATACCTTTGAACACTACAAGTAATCCAATCGCAATAAAATATTTATATAGACTTGCTAAGCTCGTTCCATCGAATATTTGGAACAGTATAGAAAATACGATCACAATCATAGCTATGGAGCTTAGTCCATAAAGGGCAAAGAATACACTCGATATAATCAAATCTCTCTTGCCAGTTTTTGTAAGTAGTTTTAACATTTCTCTAAACATTTTCTGTTACCACCTCTTTCAAATTCCATCTATCTACCTTGTTCTGTGCTTCAACCATATCCTTATAAAAATCACATCTTTTCATCAGCTCTTCATGGCTTCCTGCATCAAGAACAACACCCTTATCCATAACAATAATTTGGTCTGAATCTCTAATCGTATTTAGATGATGAGCAATTGTAATGATGGTTTTATCCTTGCTTAAATCGTCAATTGCTTCGCCGATAAGTCTTTCATTTTCACTATCAACAGCCGCCATTGCTTCATCTAATATTAAAATCGGTGCATTTTTCAGTATCATTCTTGCTATAGAGATTCTTTGTTTTTCTCCACCGGATAACTTAACTCCCATTTCACCTACTCGTGTTTCATATCCATTTGGCAATGCTGAAATAAAATTATGGCATCTTGCTTTTTTAGCAGCTTCTATGACTTCTTCTTTTGTTGCATTTAGTTTTCCAATTGCTATATTTTCAAAAATACTTAAGTCAAAAAGGATAACTTCTTGTTGCACACTACCAATCAGCATTGAGATATTTTCTTGACTATATTCTTTTATATCTTTTCCATTTATCAGTATTTGTCCTTCATCTGCATCCCAAAATCCCATAAGCAAATTAGATACCGTACTCTTTCCACAACCGCTTGCTCCTACAAAGGCGTTCAAACTATTTTTCTTAAAATTCAAATTGATATTTTTAAGCTCAAAGCTATCTTTTCCGTATGCAAAATTCACATCTTTAAATTCTATGTTTCCAAATTCTAAACCTTGTTCTGTCTTTTTGTTTGGAAGTGGAACTGTTAATACTTTCCCTATCGCCTTTAACGCTTCCTTAAACACAATAGAAAAATGTTGCAATGTAGCTGTCTTACTTATAGAAGCAGTAAAAGCAGACGATAAAATAATGGCAAGGATAAAATTAGGCGTTGTAATATTTCCATGATAAAGAAATATGCTTCCCAAAATCATGACAATAACCACTCCAATTTCCATAAATATGTCAATGAGTCCCATTGGAATTGTAACCATCCCCATGCTCTTTTTAACCCAGTAAATATATTCTCTTGCCGTTTTTAATGTTCTTTCACTAATTTCCTCTTCTTTAGCAAAAGCCTTAATCACAGAAATATTTTTTACATATTCCATTAGCTCTTCTCTCATTCTGTTTTCATGATTGAAGTAAATCGCAAAGTTTTTATCCATTGTTTTCTGTGAAAGAACTTTTACCAAATACATGAGTGGAACTCCGGCAATCATCCCAAGAGCAAGACGCCAATCCACAAAAATCATAGCTACAAAAATAATGGTAGGCAGAAGTGTAACTGACATTATTTCAGGGAGACCATGAGCAAGATATACTTCCACTTGTTCTACATCATGTTGGACAATGTTGGTAAGCTCTCCTGTATTATGTTCTTTAAAGAATCCCAAACTTAGTTTTTTCAGATGACCGATAATATCTAACCTAAGTTCTGTTAATTTTTCGTATGCTTTCTCATGGGCAACCTTTGTTGCAAAATAATAAAACACTCCTTTTAATACAAACGATATAAAGATTCCCAAAAATATATACTTTAAATTACCTTCGTTAATATTGTTTGTAATTAAAGAACTAATCAAATATACGAGTAAGATTTGTGGTATCAAATCAAATACTATTTTTAAAGCAAGAAGTGAATTGGATAAACCGTTTTTCCCAATCACTTTTTTTCTTAATTCTTTTTCCGGCATGAACAACTCTCCTTTCAAAATTGAATAATATTGAATTTTAATTCAGTATTAAGGTTTAAAGTAAGACTTTGCTGATTACGCAAAGTCTATTTTTTTGTGCTGATTATAGGGATTCCACTCCCTTGTAATAACACCTTGCAATAAGTTTTAGCATATCTTTTGCCCACTTTTCACTTTGATAATGCCTTGCTATTTCAAGAAGTCCCTCTGTAAAGTTACTGGCTAAAATATGGGCAAGCATTGGATCATATTCCTGTTTCGATTGTCTTTTTAAACTTACTTCAATATGAACCTGCATTTGTGATATGAGTTTTTGTTTTGCTTCTGTATGCTTTGTACCTGAGCTTTTATCCATTAAAATAATTAACTTCTTACGATCTTTTAAAAGTTCATGAATATAATTTTCTCCAACCTCATCAAACCTTTCAGAAGCAGAACCTTTTTCCAAAGATTCTTCCTCATTAAAAGCTGACTCGAAGTTTATATAAACAGAACTTACTACTGCATCAAACAAAACTTCCTTATTTTTGAAATAGGTATAAATGAGTGCCACAGGAATATCTGCTTCTTTTGCAATTTCTGTTAATTTGGCACCTCTATAATCCTTTTTATAAAATACTTTTTCTGCTGCTTCGAGTATTCTATTTCTAACTTCTTCTTTTAATACTTGTGCCATAGCACACCTCTTTCTATTCCAATACTGAATATATATTTAATAATAAATCAAAATTCAATATTTGTCAAGATAGGTTTAAATATTTGTTTTTATATACTCACTCACCGGTATCCCCACTCTTTTCAAAACCTTTAATTTCTCTTGTTTCTTCTGCTCCCTTCTTGCCTTATATTTATCCTCATACTCTTTCTGTTTTCCGCTTGCTTTTCGTTTCAGGTAATTTTGA
>NZ_JAOQJD010000024.1:0-10931 GCF_025566985.1 Aedoeadaptatus acetigenes | reverse complement strand
TATAAATGTTCTCCCTTGTCATAATCTTCAAGGGTATATACTGTTGATTTACTACACTCCTTTAATTTCCCTTTATCTTGTTCATACCAATGAATTAAGGTCGCATAATGATCTTTATAGTTTCTTCCCGTGCTTTGCATATAGGTTGACAGCTTCTCTATCATTTCTTCCCTATGACCTTGCATTTTATCCTTTAATTTTCCATATTCTTCATCAGTTAAAGAAACTTTTTTATATTCTCCATAAAGGGAGGGGGATATTTTTTCTTTCTCCCCCTCTTTTTCTAATTCTATATCTATCTCTTTATCTATCTCTATATCTACGTTGCAGTTTTGTTGCAAAAGGTTGCAAGGTGTTGCATCAGTGTTGCATTGCAACACTTTTTGTCCTCTTGATTTCCTCGAACGCCTTGTAGACGCTGTTTCTGAACCTATAAGACTTGGGATTTCTGTTAAAAAATACTCGTCATTTTCTGTGATTATCTCCATCAATCCTTGTGCTACAAGATAATTTACTGTAACCATTACATCATCTTCCGTTTCATCAATCGTTAATGCAAGCTCCTTGATAAAGTCTGTTTCTACTCCGTCATAATACAGCTTCCCACTATCTTTTAAGCTAAGTAAAAGCAATTTGAGGTAAATGATTGTATATGTATCTCCTCCTGATATTTTTCTTAGCCTTTTGATTCTCTTATCTGTAAAAAAATCTTCTTTCAATTTTAACCAATAGTATCTTCTGTTGTCTGCCATTTTTATCTTTCCTCCCCTTTATTTTTATAATTTTCTTTAGCCTTTTCCTTGGCTTTTTGTTTGTACTGCCCCTTTATTTCCTCTTGCTCTTGGAATTTTTTCAGTTGTGCAATTACACTTGGTTTATCTCCTCTCTTAATTGCCTTGTCTATCTCTATGGATAAATCTATTCCATACTCATCATTGACAATCTTTACTGCATATTTGATATGGTCTATCTGCTTAAATTCATCTTGTACTTTAGCTTTATTTTTGGTTAAGTCTTGTATCTGACTTTCAAGGCTTGATATTCCTTTCTGCCAATCACTCGACTTTATAGCTGATGTTCCAGTAAATTTTTCTATAGTCTTTCTTGCTTTTTTGTAATTTTCAATTTCATCTTTATGTGAATTGTAAAATTTATCTTTAAGAAAAGTTTTATCTTTATATTCCTGATATACCGCCTTATTTTCTTTGATGATGTCTGCACAAATAAAGCAACGATTTAAGTCTTTTATTCTTTGTGTTTTTTCTTGAATATCACCACTTATCTTTTTACTTTGTTTTGCAAGTTCAAAGACTTTTCCTTGTAAGTCTGCTATTGTTTGAAGATGATTATCTTTCAAATAGTAGATTGCTTTTACAAATCTCTTTAGGTCTACATTTCCCTTTTTTATCTGTCCATAGTAGGATAGATTTTTTATTTTTTCTCCCTGTATCTCGTTGTAGATAGAAATATATTCATAGAGGTTAAAGAGTTCCGCTTTATTCTCAAGTTCATCTTTCTTGGTCTGTTTATACTCATCGTATTTTGCTTGCAGATTTCCAAGTAAAGAGTCTATCCAATAGGTGATTTCTTTTATCTTGTTCTTGATGGCTTTTACTAAGGAATTATGCTTTTTGATTTCTCTGTTGATGTTTCCTTTGTCGGTTTCTATTCCTTTTTTCTCTAAGGCACTGGCACTTGCTCCTAAATGAATGGTTGGGATTTCTTCTATCCCTTGTCTTTTGTAGGAGCGATGATCCACTCTCTTTTCCTGATGATTTTTTTCTAAATACTGATTACAAAGGCTTGCAAAATTCTCTCTCCATTTCTCTGCGTTGCCTTTATCGTTCCAGTCCGTCAGCTCTACTTTTCTTGTTTTGTAGTTACCGCTTTTTAATTTTATCTTTTCTCCGTTTTCATCAAGAACATATTCTTTTTTGCTTTTTGCCTGCCACTCTCCTTTTTCATTGATTGGTCTAAGGGTAGTCATAATATGAGCATGGATATTGTTATTTTCTTCATCATTTCCATCATGAATAGCAAGGTCTGCTATCATTCCTTTTGATACAAAATTTTCCTGTATAAAGTCGGTAATGAGTTTCTTGTTTTCTTCAAAAGATAATTCTTTCGGTAAGGCGATAATGAAGTTTCTTGCAAGCTGTGCATTGCTTGCTTTCTCATTTAGTTCAATGCTATTCCATAAAGTAGTTCTATCTTTTAATGCTATGGGGACATTCTCCGGCAAGAAGATTTCTGAATGTAAAAGTCCTTTTTTATTATGATAGTCATGAACTTCTCCGTCCCATTCATTTTTGATTTTCTCACAAGAGATATATGCTGCACTTGCAACTGCCGATTTACTTTTTCCTCTGCTTATCATGGAAATATTAAAGTGAAATGTTTCTGCCATCTTCATAAGCTCCTTTCGTTTATTGTTTGTTTTCAGGTAAAGAAAAAAGCAGACAGGTTATTTTTTGTATCTTTTCCTATCTGCTTTATCCGTATATTTTTATTAAGTTTTGGATTTTCAAAGACTTGCTAAAATCCCTTAGATTTTCTAAGGGCGCAATTATACACCCTAAAGGGTGCTTTGCGTTCTGCGAAGCTTTTTGCCCTTGCAGGGAGCTTCTGAAAAAACTAAGTTTTTTTATTCTGTCTACTCGATGTCTGTTTTATCTTCCATATCTTTCCCATTTATCATTTCTTCATAGGCTTGTCTGTATTCTTCTGTGTGAGTAGAGATGTTTAACAGCTTTTCTATCTCCTCATTGGTAAATATTAGAGGATTTTTAATTACTCTTTCTACTATCAAGCCTCTTTGTATAAGCCTGTGATTTCTTCTTTTTCGTTCTTTTTCATTTGCAAGTTTTTCTAATTTCTTGCCTTGATTTTGTAATTGTTTCAGCTTTACATCGCACTTTTCTCTTTCTTCCTGAAGTTCAAAAATTTGTTCCTGTACTTCCTGTAATGTGTTTTCTTTCTTCATTTTTAATTCCTCCGTTTTGGTATCTGCTTGTTTCCATAAAGAAAGGTTAAGCACCTTTTTTTGACACTTAACCTTTCCAAGTTTTTAGATTTTATCTTCTAAAATTTTTTTCAGTTTTTCTAAAATCCTATCCCTCCTCCCACTGATTGCTTGATGTGTAACTTTCTCTCTTCTGCTGATTGACCTTAGACTTTCTTCTTTGTAGAAGATGGCTTCCATTAACTCTCTTTCTTCTTTTGTGAGAGTATTTAATGCTCTATGAAGTTCTTCAATTTGCATTTTTACTTCTACAATTTTTTCTAAGTCTATTTTTTCATCTATGATGTTATCTACAAAGTGTCCATCATGATCCAGTGCTGAAAATGGTATAACATTATGCTTCCAATCTTTTCTTTGGAGATACTTTTCATGCTCTGTTATCTTCCAATAGGCTTTGTAGACTTCTTCACTTACAGGTACGGCTTTTCCTTTGACATAAAGGAAATATTCTTTTTTGTCCATTGTGTAATCCTCCTTTTTATGCTCTCTGTTTTTGCTTTTTGAGAATAAAAAAAGGAGGACTTCTACACTTTGGTGTAAATAGTCCTCCGAAAAGAAATGAATCTATCTTTTCTTTAGATATATTTAGTTGCTTGAGATAATAAGAAACTATAAGGCAAGAAGAATTTTTTGTTATTTCTTTCTTCTATATGAAAAGTCTTTTTCATCTTACTCCCCCGTTTCTTACATCTATCTAATATTCATATATCAAACCTTTCTAAACTACCCATTCTTCAGATTGTTTTCTGATTTCAATAAAATCCTTATATATTCCATGTTTAGATACAAGTTCACTATGTGTTCCTACTTGTTTTATAACACCGTCTTTTAAAACAACTATCTGATCTGCATTTTTTACAGTAGAAAGCTTGTGTGCAATTACAATAACAGTTTTGCCTTTTAATAAGTTTTTCAAAGCAATCAATAATTCTTTTTCATTTTCTGGATCTACGCTCGAAGTTGCCTCATCAAGAACTACAAACCTACTCGGTTTTAACATGGCTCTTGCAATAGAAATTCGTTGACGCTCACCACCCGATAGATTTGAACCCCCTTCTTGCAAAACCGTTTCATAAGCTTGTGGCAATTTCATAATAAAATCATGGCACTGAGCTTTTTTGGCAATATCTATCATTTCTTCATCTGTTGCATTTGGATTACCAAACTTAATATTGTTTTTTATGGTATCATCAAAAAGATACACGTCTTGAAAAACAAAGCTAAAATTTGAAAGCAATTCATCATACTTGTACTGTTTAATATTTAGATTTCCAACTTTTACTTCGCCAGAATTTACATCCCAAAACCTCGCCATTAAATTGCAAAGTGTTGTTTTACCACTTCCTGAAAATCCAACAAGAGCAGTTGTTTTTCCATCTGGAACAAGCATACTTAGATTATTGAAAAGATTTTCTTTTCCATAAGAAAATGAAATATTGTTCATTGATATTTCTGCTTTATCTACTTCTGTCATTTCACCTTCTTCAATTACAGGTAAATTTCTTAAATTTATAACAGTATTAAGATTTCGTACAGCAACACCCTTAATACTCTGCATACTTCCTGCTAATTCAAATCCAGAAAAAACAACAAAACTCATAACAATTAATATAATAGCTTTAGTAACTTCAATATCCCCTGATAAATATCTTATGATAGAACTAAAAATTATCACACAAATACCAAGTTTAAATACTAACAAGAATAAAAACTGTGTTGGAACTAAAATTTTTTCTACAGCAAGGAAGCCTTTGCGACTTTTTGTAATACTTTCGTTTAGTTCCTTGACTGTATTTTGATCTTTTCCAAATGCTTTAGTTATTCCTATCCCATTTACATACTCAAGCATTTTTTCACTTAAATCCAATTTAAGTCCTAACAATCTCTCTGTTAGTTGATCTGTGCTTTTTTGTGTGAATAAGTTTACTAAGGTTCCAACAATCAAAGTCAACAATATAATTATAGCTGTTGCAAAATCATAAGGTAGTATGAAAATAACCATAATTAGTGTCTGTATTGTACCTACAAGCATTTGCTCAATAATAAAAACTCCTATTGTTTCAAGTTCACCTATAACAGTTGACAATGCTCCTGCTATATTCCCTAAAGAATTTGTGCTGAAATATCCCATGTTTACATTTTTTAAACGATCACCAATATATAATCTATTTTCTGCTCCTAAATTGTACGAAGCAATATATTTGTTTTTATCAGCCAGATATCCAAATATAATTTTTCCCACCACACTTATAGCTGCAATAATAAAAACAATATACACATCTTTCATTAAAATGCTTTGGTTCGTGAATATATTTTCACAAATTTTGGTCAAACATAATAGAATTGCACCTAAAGAAACTCCTTCAAATACTCCCTTAAATACATCAAAAATAAGCATTTTTGTTATTTTATTTGAATATGACCCTGACACCTCATATAAAGTTTTTATCAATTCTCTCACTTTATATCACCTCGATTTCTTTAGATTCTGTATATACATCCCACATTTTTTTGTATCTCCCATTTAACTCGAGTAATTGTTTATGAGTGCCTTCTTCAATTACTTCTCCATTATCCACCACAATTATTTTATTTGCATTTACAATTGTAGATAACCTGTGAGCTACCATAATCACTGTTTTATCTTTAATTAACTTATCAATAGACTGTTGAATAACTGATTCATTGTCAGGATCAGAATATGCTGTTGCTTCATCAAGTAGTACAATAGGACTATTCTTTAAAAAACACCTAGCTATTGCAATTCTTTGCTTTTCTCCTCCAGAAAGATTTGCTCCTCCCTTTCCTACAATAGTTTCATATCCATTTGGTAGGCTCTTTATAAAATTATAGCAACTCGCTTTTTCACAAGCCTCTTTAATTTCATCCATACTCGCATCTTCCTTCGCCATCTTTAAATTTTCTAATATTGTTTTATTAAAAAGAAAGTTTTCTTGCGACACATAGCTAACAAGCTCCATATTCTGTTTTAAAGGCAATTCGTTCAAATTTGTTTTTCCAATTAAAATTTCTCCATTAGAAACATTCCAAAATCCTGCGATTAGTTTTGTAATAGTAGACTTTCCACTACCTGAATTTCCAACGATTGCAGTCAACTCATTTTCATTTGCTTTAAACGAAATATTATTTAATACATTCTTTGACTCTTCATATGCAAATGTAACATCTTTAAACTCTACATCATAAGATTTTATATCTCTTACTTCTTCTCCTCTTTTTAAGTTAGGAATTTCCATTATTTTTTTTATTTCTTCAAATACAACTTTTATATTTGCTATTGTTTCCATATGACTCATAGCTTTTATTAATGGTTTATATGAAGCATATGATAGCAATATACACATGATAAGAGTCCCTACTTCAACACTACCCTTCATAAAGAAATACAAGGAAGCTGGTAAAACGAATACCATAGTTGACGGGATAGTTTCCATAGTTGCTGTCATTGAAAAACAAACACTCAAATACCAATCAAGCATTGCGTTCTTATTCTCTTCAACAGTCTTTCTAAATTTCCCAAATGATGATGCTGATTTATTAAATGCTTTTATAACTTTAATACCATTTACATATTCAACCATTGTCGTATTCATAGCTTTAGCTGCTTCTTGGTATCTTTTAGATTTTTCTTCATAACCTCGCATCATTAACATTGAAAACAATAATCCCAATGGAATTGTAAGTAAATTCGCAATTCCTATTCTCCAGTCCATTATAAAAATTGTTATGACCAATACTATAGGAATGAATATATTAGCAATAACTTCAGGAATCACATGAGCAATCGGTTTTTCCATTTTATCAAGTGTTTCCACCATAAATTGAGACCACTGTCCGCTGCTTTTTCTTTCAACTTCTCCCATAGAAATTTTACTTAATTTGTCAGCTAATAACTTTCTTTTATCTTCAATAATCCTGTAGGCAAGATTATGAGAAATAATAGTAGATATTTCATGAAATAATATACTTGCTAAAAATCCCAAAAATACAGCAAAAATATATGGATAATAATTATTTAAATTTGTATTTTTTGCAACCAAGTTATTAATAATGGCTGCTACAGAAAAATAAGGTATTACACCAAATCCTACTCCTATTATCGCAATGAATACAGCTGCGAAAATCTTGCTTTTATGTCCCTTTAAGATATCCATCTTTTACCTTCTTTCATAAAATCTTTTTATTCTGCCATCGCAAATTTCCAATAATTTATTACATGTACTATCAATCAATTCATTATCATGCGTAACAATAAATATAATTTTATTATTTGAAAATTCTTTAATGACTTTGCTTATTTCGAGCATATTTGTATAATCAAGTCCACTCGTTGGTTCGTCCAAAATAATAATTTCTCTATCCATTAACATCCCCAATGCTACAGAAAGTCTCTGCATTTGACCTCCTGATAAGCACATAGGATGACGATTTTCTAATTTTTTAAGATCTAATTTTTCTAGAATATTATCTATTTGCTTTTCATCTATTTTAGAATCAAATAAACTAAATTCATCTCTTACAGATTCAGAAAAAAACTGATGAATTACATCTTGCATAACCATATAACAAAGTTTTCTTCGTTTTTTATATTTTATGGGACTTCCTTTATAGCTTATCTCCCCTTCGTTTTCTTTCAACAGTCCACATAAAATTCTCATTAATGTTGTTTTCCCTTGACCATTTTTACCTGTTATTGCAATAATATCTCCCTTGTTTCCGGAAATATTTATCTTATCTAAAATTTTTTGTTTCTTATTTTCATATTCTAAATTTGAAACTACAAAGTCATCAGATTCACAAAATGTGACAGGATTTGCAAAATCATCATTTTTCTTTCTTACAAAAGTTCTAAGTCCCAGTTTCTTTCGTGATTCGTCAGTAATTGAAGAAAATTCCACATTTGAAAAAACATATTCTATTTTTCCGTCTTGTAAATAAATAGCTCTATCAATTAAATCCATTAAATAATAGAGTCTATGTTCAGAAATAATAATTGTCTTACCCTGAGCTTTAAGATTTATAAGCATCTCTCTTATTCTTTCAATGCCATACTCATCAATATTTGCAGAGGGTTCATCAAACACATATACATCTGGATTGGTAGCATAAATAGATGCAATAGCAAGTAATTGCTTTTCTCCACCTGACATCATAAAAACATTTCTGTTTTTTAATCTTTCAATTCCCAAATCACGTACCACTTTAAAAACTTGTCTTTTTATTTTATCAGGGTTTTCACCTAAATTTTCTAATCCAAATGTTAGTTCACTATCTGAATCTAAATTAAAAAACTGTGTTTTGGGGTTTTGAAAAATTGTTCCCACTTTTTCAGAAATTTCATATATCTTCATTTGTTTTGTGTTTATCCCATTTATAAAAATATTTCCTAATAAATTTCCCTCTAAAAAATGAGGAATCAATCCATTGATTAATTTTGTTATAGTTGTTTTCCCAGAACCAGATTTTCCGCATAATAAGATAACTTCTCCTTGATTAATCTTTATTGAAATTTTCTTTAACTGTTCTTCTAAGCTTCTCTTATAGGAATATGAAGCTTCATTTATATTAATCATGTTTCGTACCTCTTATAAAAATAACTTGAACTTTAAATTAAAGAACATCAGAATGCATAATAGAATAATTATTAGATCCCAAATGTTAAATCCTGCATCATCCATAAAAGTCTTTCTTGCAGGATTTTCTATCCCTCTTACTGTAATAGCCTGAGCTAATTCATCTGCGGTATTAGAAGCTGTAACTATTAATGATATTAGTCCTAATTGTATCTTTTTAAATCCAGTCACGCCTCTTATTTTTATTGCATCTGAGATTAATATTTTTTCTTCTCTTAAAGATGGAAAATATCTGATGCCTATTGCTAGAGAAATAATTAGGCTTTTTGGAAAATGCATCATTTTTAAGGCATACATAATATTTCGTATAGGATTAGTTTTTACAAGAATTTGACCAACTAAAAAAATCGGTATTAACTTAGGAGCATGAATCACCAATAATCCAAAATGTGCTGATATGACATCTGGTAGAATCGGCAAAACAAAATATTTCAATCCCTGTAATAATACAAACATAGATAATGCCTTTAAAGATATTTTAACAAGTCCCATAAATAACGCTATAATAGCAACAATTAAAAGAATAAAAAAATCTAATTTTAAGCTATTATTTGCAAAGCTAATAATACTAACTGAAATCAAAAAAATGATTTCAGTTAGTGGATTTAGCTTTATAATGCCTCTTACAATACCCTCCATTTACATAATTCCAGCTTTCTCAAAACGTTTTTTGAACATTGCTTTACCTATATATGCACCAATGACTCCTCCAATAAATGCAGTAATGATCATCCCGATAAGTGTTGGAATTGAAATTAAAGTTTGTAATTTATTTACATATTCTGGACTCATTCCCATTTTAATAATAGACTTCATATAAGATTCTTGGAACAACCACATAGGCAATGGTGAGCCAATCAACCCAATGCAAATCAATCCTGAAGATACTATTACGCTTTTTTGACTTTTATATCCCAAAATTTTTCTAGTAATTTCTGCTAAAACCCCTGCAATAACGCAAGTTATGACAATTGTAAAAGTGCATTCTCCTATAGCAAAATATATAATCCCTGTAATTGCTATCAAAAGTAAAGCCGTTCCTGGTTTTGGCACCTTAGAGACCAACAACATGTAAATAAAATTACATATTATGCCTGTCATTGCTGGCCATAATAACCAAAGTATCGGAGAAAACACAGGAATAAACATTACCGCCATGGATAACGCCATATAAATCACTGAAAAAATGCCGATGTTAACTAAATCTTTTGTTTTTAATTTTGATTCATTCATTTGAATACCTCCATTTAAATTTTTATATTTATTTACCAGTTACAATATGATTGATTCAAAATAATCTTTGCTGGTAAATTTTTCTTATTTTTGTTTACTTTCCATAAAACGCAGAAAATCGGGATTAACCCGATTTCAAAATTTATTATTTTTTAATTTTATATTATGTTTTCATTTAATAATCCTCCTCCAACCAAAATTCATTGCTGCCTCCATCATATCGATAAAATTTAAGGCTTCATTATATGGATACCTATGTGTGATTACCTCAAATAAAGGCGTACATGCCATTGTATAAAGAACATGAAGTTCATCATCATTCAAATCATTTACTTCTATTTTTTTTTCTTTAAGAACCTCGATCAATTTCTTAGCACCCTGCACTTCAAGATTCACTAAATCATGACGAATTGATTCAAATTCCGTACCCTGAGAACAGTTAAACAGAAGATTAACTATAGGATCGTTTTGGTAAATAAATTCCAATAATTCCCTATTACTATCATCAGATTTTTCTCCAAAAACTTGTAAACCATTTACTTTAATTTCTTCAATCGCTTGATTTGTCAATTCTTTACTTCTTCTGTATAAGTGATTAAGTATAGGATTTACAAGTACCTTAAAAATATCTTCTTTAGATTTAAAATGCTTATATATTGCACCAGGTGTAATTCCTGCATTTTTAGCAATAGTGCGAATAGAAGCCTCTTCGAATCCATGCTCTGTAAACTCGCTTTTTGCACTTTTTAATATTTTCTCTATTGTAACATCTTTGTCTCTCAGTAAGTTTCACCTCCCAAATTAAGATAACACCGTTTACTATATTTTAGCATAATCTAACCTCAAAGTCAATCCACAATATTCTACTGAAAATCTCTTGCCTTTACTGAAAATCTCTTGCCGGTATCCCCTCTCTTTTCAAAACCTTTAATTTCTCTTGTTTCTTCTGCTCCCTTCTTGCCTTATATTTATCCTCATACTCTTTCTGTTTTCCGCTTGCTTTTCGTTTCAGGTAATTTTGA
>NZ_JAOQJD010000023.1:0-11648 GCF_025566985.1 Aedoeadaptatus acetigenes | reverse complement strand
GGAACGCACAACAAGATCAAGACCGTGAAGCGCGTCGCTTTTGGGATGCGTAACTTTCATCATTTCCGAACCAAACTGCTTTTCGTCTGTTCAAAAGACCGGTGATGAATGGCTTTTAGGAAAACAAAAAGGAGCCTAGTTTTCACTAGACTCCCCAATGGTTGACATAGAACCTAAAAAAAGCGACCTTTCGCGGAATGCCGCGGAGGTCGCTTTTTCTATGCACGTAACTTATTTAAGTTTGAATAAGTGGTGAACTTTCTTGCCTTTTCGGACGTGGACGCCTTTTTTTAGCGCATCCAACGTGATGATCGCATCGTGGGATTCGACTTTTTCGTCGTCTACGGACACGCCGCCTTGTTTAATCAGCCGGCGTCCTTCGCTGGTGGAGGCGATGAGATCGCCTTTTTGCATAAGTTCAACGATAGTAATGCCGTCTTTCACCTCGTCTTCGGAAAGTTCCGTGGTGGGCATGTGTTCCGTGTCGCCACTGCCGCCGAAGAGGACGCGGGATGCTTCCAGGGCCTTGTCGGCTTCTTCCTTGCCGTGAACTTCATTGGTGATTTCCCAAGCCAAGCGTTCCTTGGCCACATTCAGTTCTTGGCCTTCCAATTTTGCGTATTCGGCGATTTCTTCGTCGCTGACGTCGGTTAAGAGCTTCAGGAACTTCACGACGTCGCGGTCGTCGCAGTTACGCAGGTATTGGAACATTTCGTGGGGCGGCGTCTTGTTGGGATCCAAGAAAATGGCGCCCTTCATGGACTTGCCCATCTTTTGGCCGTCGGCGGTGGAGAGGAGTTTGAAGGTCATGGAGTAGACCTTGCCGTCGTCCAGCTTGCGAACCAAGTCGTAGCCGCCGAGCATGTTGCTCCATTGGTCGGAGCCGCCTAATTGCAATTGGCAATTGTATTTCCTGTAAAGAATTAAGAAGTCGTAGGACTGCATGAGCATGTAACCCATTTCAAAGAAAGTCAGCCCTTGTTCCAAGCGGTTGGCGTAGGCGTCCAGCTTCAGCATGTGGTTTACGGAAAAATGCACGCCGATGTTGCGCATGAAATCCAGGTAACCGAGATCCAAAAGCCAGTCCGCATTGTTGGCCACAATGGCCTTGCCGTCGGAGTAGTCGATAAAGTGGGACAGTTGACGCTTGAAGCAGTCGATGTTGTGGTCGATGTCTTCTTTCGTCAGCATTTTGCGCATATCGCTACGGCCGGAGGGATCGCCGATTAACGTGGTTCCGCCGCCGAACAGGGTAATGGGCACGTGACCGGCCCGTTGGAAATGTTGAAGAACTTTTACCTGAAGGTAGTGACCTAAAGTAAGGGAATCGGCGGTGGCGTCGAAGCCGATGTAAAATGTGATCGGTCCTTCGGCCAAGCGTTCACGCAATTCGTCGGGGAATGTTACCTGGTCAATGTAACCTCTTCTTTCAAGTAGATCAAATACGTTCTCAGTCATGATGCCTCCTTTTTAAGCACAAAAAAAGCTCCTGCGAAAGGGCGTCTTCCAACGCGGTACCACCTTTCTTCGCAAAAAGCCTCGAAAAAATTATCATACTCCGGCGTTGTAATTTTGGGGACGCCATCATCGTATCTATGAATTTGTTCTCCATTATAGGGTCGTATGAAAACTTTGTCAAGTAAAAATCGTTTTTTTCTGCTGAAATTGTGTTATGATGAAAAAGAGGTGACATATGATTGGCGTGGATTTGGTTTACATACCGCGAGTAAAAGAAATAATGAACAGGCGAGGGGAGGATTTCCTCGAAAGAGTGTTTTCCCCTGAGGAACGGGCGAATCTAAACTTGCGCCCGGAAACCGTGGCCGGCCGCTTTGCCGCAAAAGAGGCCATGGCCAAGGCTCTGGGCGTGGGCCTGTTTAAAGCGGGATTTAAAAATTTAATCGTGACACAAGATGCGCGCGGTGCCCTTTGCGGCCGCTACAAAAATGACACCTTCGATCTGTCCCTCTCCCACGAAAGAGACTACGCCGTCGCCGTGGCCCGCCTGCGAGAAAGCAGCGTGCTTTCCGTATCGAACGAGGCGGCGAATCTGCTCCCGCTCGTGGATGAAAAAGACCACAAAGGCGCCCGGGGAAAAGCGGCCATCGTCGGCGGAAGCGCGGGCATGTTCGGCTCCGTGGATCTTTCTTCCTCGGCGGCCTTAAGGGCCGGTTGCGGTCTGAGCTACGCCTACGTTCCCGACGCTGTGTTTAATGACTTTTCCCTGCGCATGCGGGAAGTGATTGTAAAAAAACAGAGCGCTTTAGATGAGGTAAGGGACGTGGACGCTGTGGGAATCGGGCCCGGCATGGGCCGCGACAGGCGGGCGCGGGACGTATTTTTAAAAATATATGCCCTCGACCTTCCCATGGTGGTGGACGCCGACGGCTTGTATCATTTGGCGGAGGCGAAGCCCGAAAGTGCGGGACCGAAAATTTACACGCCCCACGCCGGGGAAATGGCCCGCCTCATCGGTCGGGATGCGGACTGGGTAAATGCCCACCGGGATGATGCCGTGGACGAATGCCTGGCCCTCTACGGTGGCGTCGTGGTCTTAAAGGGCCATGGCACAATCGTTGCCTCGAAAGACGACCGCGTCGTTAACGAAACGGGAAATGCCGGCATGGCCACGGCGGGCTCCGGCGACGTCTTAACCGGTATTATAACGGCGTTTTTAGCCCAGGGGCTGGATTGTTTTCAAGCGGCGCGCCTCGGGGTATATATGCATGGACTGGCAGGAGACTTCGCCGCCTTACATAAAAGCAAGTGGGGGTTGATCGCTTCGGATTTAATTGAGTATTTGCCCGAAGCCTTTCTCCGCCTCGAGGCCGCGAGGGATCTGTCAGAAATAGAAAGGTTGTGATCTATGGTTATTAAGAGAGGCGATGTGTTTTATGCCGATCTGAGCCCGGTCATCGGTTCGGAGCAGGGCGGCGTAAGGCCCGTGGTCATTATTCAAAATGACGTGGGCAACAAGTACTCGCCTACGACGATCGTGGCGGCGATCACATCGCAAATGAACAAGACGAAATTGCCTACCCACGTGAAGGTGAAGGCGGCGAACAATGATTTGCCGAAAAATTCCGTGATTCTTTTGGAACAGGTGCGAACCATTGACAAAAAGCGCCTCAGGGAAAAGATCGGCAAGTTCAGCACGAAAATTATGGACGACGTGGACGAAGCGTTAAAAATCAGCATCGGTCTGTAATACATAGACGAGCGCGGGCAAGCCCCGCGCTTTTGTCGTTTTCGTTGGTCTCGTCGGCGGATTGTTGTATAATAGATAGGATGAAATATAACACAGAAAGGATGAGATTGTGAAACGCAATTGGAAAAAAATAAGCGCGGCCTGTGCCCTGGGACTTTTATTAATGGGCGCGGCGGTTCCCGCTTTTGCCAAAGACGACGATCCCTTGGTTTCATTAAGTTATTTAAACCAAAGGCTTGAAGCCATACAGAACAATCAAAATCAAAAATCGGCGGCCCCTTCCGGTGCGCAGACCTTGGAAGTGGTGGAATTAAAGGCCGGCGATAAAATCATCGCGGCCCAAGGCGCGGAAATGATCACGAGAAGCGGGCGGGTGGAAACCATCGCCCAAGAACTCGGCGGCCTCAGCGATATCACCGCAGGCGTCGACTTAAAACAAGGGGAACGCGCGCCTCTGAATCACATGCTCATTGCGCCGAGAAGCGACGGTCGGGGCCTTAAAGCCTCCACCAATGCCATCGTCCTCATGCGGGGCAGCTACCGCGTCGTAAGAGGCATGTAGCGGAGATGACGATGAAAGTTCTTCATCTTATCAGCGGCGGCGACACCGGCGGGGCGAAGACGCATATTTACACTTTGCTGAAAGGCCTCGAAGCCCATCATCAGGTGAGCATGGTCTGTTTCTGCCCCGGGCCTTTTCTCGACGGCGCCTTGGATTTGGGCATTGATGCTCGTCTCGTGGAACAGAAAAACCGCTTCGACATGGGGGCACTGAAAGAAGTGGCCCGCATGATCGAGGAGGAAGGATTCGATTTAATCCACTGTCACGGCGCGCGGGCTAATTTTAACGCCCTGTATCTCAGAAAACGCGTGGACGTGCCCATGGTCACCACTTTGCACAGCGACTATTTGCTGGATTTTAAAGACAATTTTATTAAGGACAAGGTCTTTACGCCCTTGAACAAATACGCCTTAAAGCGATTCGACAACTACATCGCCATTACGGAGCGCTTCAAGACAATGTTGGTGAGTCGGGGCTTTCCGGAAGAAGCCATCTTCGTCACCTACAACGGCATCGACATGAAAAAGCCGGAGATCGCCGTGGATAAAGACCGCTTTTTGGATCGCTACGGCTTGAAAAAATATTCAGACCGCATGCTCTTTGTCATCGCCGCCCGTTTGGACTTAGTGAAAGATCACATGACCCTTTTGCGAGCTGTGGCTCTGAATAAAGAGGCTTTTAAAGGCGCTCACGTATTAATCGCCGGCAGGGGGCCGGAGCGGGAAAAGCTCATGGCCTATGTGAAAGAAGAAGGCCTGGAGGATGCGGTCTCTTTCTTAGGTCAAGTATCCGATCCTTTCAGCCTCTATGAAGCCGGTGATGTGAACATGCTCACCTCCGTATCGGAATCTTTCCCCTACGCCCTTTTGGAAGGAGCCAAGGCCAAGATTCCCTTTATCGCCACGGATGTGGGCGGCATCGGAGAAATGGCCGGGGACTATGGCATGCTCTTTCAGCCGAAAGATACCGAGGGCCTTTCCCGAAACATGCTCTATGCCTTAAATCACCCCGACGAAATGAAAGCGCGGGGCGAGGGCCTGTATCAATACGTAAACGAACATTTCAGTCAGGAAGCCATGGCCGAAAGCCATTCGGAAATCTATAAAAAAATTCTTCAAAGGAGCCAACATGATCGATAAAAAAGGAAAACTCTTCGGCAAGATCAATGTCATCGACTGCCTGTTCTTGCTCATACTCATCGTCGCCATCGTCGGCGGCGTCTCTCGCTTTAAAGATTCGTCCATTGCCGTGGAAAGCACGTCCAAGGGAAAAATGACCTTCCTCGTGGACAATGTGCGCACGCCCACGGTAGAAAACATCACCGAAGGTCAGGATCTTTACAGCTACGACAAAGGTATTTTCATGGGTAAAATCACCGGAAAAACTGTGCGTCCCTATGAAGATGCCGTGGAATATGAAGGGCAGTGGGTGAACGCGCCGGTGCCGGAAAAATATTCCGTCTACCTGGACGTGAATGTAGATATTAAGGAATCGGACAAGTCTTACGTCGTCGGCGGCGAAGAAATTCGCGTGGGCAACGAGTACCGCGTCAAGACCAAGACCTCCGCATTTACGGGCATTTGCGTAGGCATTACTAAAGACGGGAAGTAATTATGATTCAATCCAGTGTACTGATTCAAGGATTACTTACCGCCGTGCGGGCATTGGAGAATTGGTATAAACACAGTTTCCTTCACGGTTTTTTTGCGGCCGTGGGCGGCGCGATAAAAAGACAGTGGCGGGCATCCGCGACGCGAAACATGCTGGACGGGGCCGAAGCCGCCTTCGCCGGCACCTTGTTTTTTCGCATCCTTCGGTTTTTTTACCGCCTGTTCAATACCATCGCCCACTGGGTGCGCATTCGCCTGACGGGCGCCGTGTCCGCCTCCGTGGGCTTTGACATCGCGGACAGCTACCGCGCCTGGGATTCGGCCCTTAAAACCACGGGCATGATCAGCATGGGCTTCGGCTTAAGCGTGTTGATTCTCTCCTTACTGCACCGCAGCCTTTGGGGCATTTCGGGACTTTTCTTTCTTCTCGCAGGCCTTTTTATGTACAGAATCGCAGAGGGCATCGATGAAATCGCCAAAAGCTCCTATGCTTTGAAGGGATTTCGGCATCTGTGGCGTCTGCTTTTACACGACAAGGAGGTGGCGTCGTGGAAACGCGCGTAAAAATCAATCCCCTCCTCTTGCTCGCTCTGGGCTTTGTCATCGGCGGCGTGGGCCTGAGCATTAAGATTCCCTTCGTGGTCTTGCTCTTTGCGGGCCTGATCGGGCTCATGGTCTTTTTTGAAAACCCCATGGTCTGTCTCATCGCTACCACCTTCGGCTACGTGTTTTTGCCGGATCTCTTGGTTCTCATGCTCCTATACGGCACCTTTGGCCTGTATCTGTTCAGAAAATTCTTTAAAAAAGACGATCCCCTCATCGTGGCCGGTCACGAAGTGGTGCCCTACATGTACTTTCTCCTGATGGTGATTCAGACGGCCACTTCCGTCTACCTGATGGGTTCTTTGCGGGATTTGGCCATTCACACGGCGGGCTTTCTGTACTTGATCTTTTTGATTAACGAAGTAAAGACCACAGAACAGCTCCACGGCGTCATCGTCGCCGTGGTTTGCGCGGCGACGCTACTGGCCCTGGTGGGCATTTACCAATACGTCGTCGGCGTGGACATTAAGAAGGAGTGGGTGGACACCAGCTCCAACGGCGCCATTCGCGCCCGGGCCTACTCGGTCTTCGGCAATCCGAATATTTTCGCCGAGTACCTGGTCATGACCATCCCCCTTTGCGTGGGCCTGTTTTGGTCCACGAAGCGGGACGGCGTGCGGATCTTCTTCTTGCTCCTCTTCGCCGTGCAGGTCTTGTCTTTATTTATGACCATGTCTCGCGGCGGCTGGCTGGGCCTCGCCGTGGCGGCCTTTGTCTTCATATGCCTCGTGCGAAAAGAGCTCTTGCTCTTGGCCATCCCTCTTATGGGGGCGGCAGTGTTTGTGGTACCGGAAAGCATCGTCAATCGCTTTATGACGATTTTTAATTTTGCCGACTCGTCCACCTCCTATCGCTTCAAAATTTGGGAGATTACCGAGGCGGTGATCCGCGATCACTTCATCGTCGGCCTGGGCCTGGGCCACTTGCCCTTTAAAATGGTCTTCGAGCAATACATTCGCACCATGCCCATTTACCACGCCCACAATACTTTTTTGCAGGTCTTTGCGGAAATGGGTCTGATCGGATTTATCCTGTTCATTATCTTTATGGTGAGCATTTTCGTTAATTTGGCCCGCTACCCCTTAAAGAGCGAAGACAGATACGTGAAAATCATGGGAGCGGCCCTTTGCGCCTCCTTTGCCGGTATGCTTTTTCACGGCATGTTTGAAAACATCTTCTACATGACCAAGATCACCACCACCTTCTGGCTCCTGTTGGCCATTTCCTTCGCTCTGGTACGTATTTGTAAAAGACATCTCTCCGCGGAACAAGGGGAGAAAAGGATGGAATGTTATGGGAAAGAAAGTTTTATTTAGCGGCTATTACGGCTTCGATAACAGCGGCGACGACGCGATTTTACACGCCATCGTAGCGGACATCAGAGCCTGTGATCCAACCGTACAACTAAATGTTCTCTCCTACGATCCGCCGAGAACCCGCCGGCTCTACGGCGTGAACGCAACCCAGCGCTTTCACTACAAATCCGTGAAGAAGGCCCTGATGGGGACGGATCTCTTGATCAGCGGGGGCGGGTCCCTCCTCCAGGACGAGACTTCTTCCAGGAGTTTGTATTACTACCTGGGCGTCATGGCCCTGGCCAAGCGCATGGGCAAAAAGATCTACGTCTACGCCAACGGCGTCGGGCCCATTCACAAATCCCTGAACCGAAGATTGACGGCGCGCATTTTAAACAAGGTGGATTACATTACCCTGAGAGACGCGGACAGCGCCAAGGTCCTTGAAGAGATCGGCGTGAAGGTGCCGCCGGTGGAAGTCACCGCCGATCCCGTCTACGGCATCGAAGGCATCAGCAGGGAAGCGGCGAGAGCGATCCTCAGGGAAGAGCGCATCGACCCGGACAAGCAATTTCTGGCTATCGCCGTGCGTCAGTGGAAAAAGGCCCCGGCACTGGCGTCGAAAATCGCCTACGTCGCCGACCGCGCCCACGAAGAATTGGGCCTCGAAATACTATTTACGCCTCTGCACTATCCGGAAGACAAACATTTCGCCGAGGGGATTAAGGCGAAAATGGTGCACAAGAACCACTGCCACGTCCTAAGCGGCAATTACGGCGTGGAAGAAATGGAAGGGATCATCGGCCTGTGCGATCTGTTAATCGGCATGCGCCTCCACGCCTTGATCTATGCCGTCACGTCGAAAACGCCGGCGGTGGGCATCGTCTACGATCCCAAGGTAAAGGCTCAACTGGAATCTCTCTCCATCGACGCCGACATTCAGGCCGAGGGCATGGATGAGAAAAAGCTCCTAAATGCCGTGGTGGCCATGTACCGCAAGCGGAACGAGGAGCGGGTGCGCCTGGAAGCCCAGCACCGGGTGCTCTTGGAAAAAAGCAGGAGGAATGTGAAGCATGTCTTCGACCTTTTACAATCCTAAGGACAAGATCAAAATCTTTAACACCGTGGTGGATCCCGTGAGCGAAAAAGAGAGTCGCGAGATCTTATCCGGTTTTCTGGACGAAGGCGGCTTTCACTGGATCTTTACGCCCAACACGGAAATCGTCATGGCCTTAAGAGACGACGCCGAAAAAGCGGCGGTAATGAATGAGGCGGATCTCGTGGTGCCCGACGGCATCGGTCTTATCATCGGCTCGAAAATGGGGGGCCATCCTTTGGAGGAGCGCGTCACCGGCTACGATTTGTCCATTTACCTTTTGGAGCTGGCCAAAGAGAAAAACGAGCGGATTTTCTTTTTAGGCGGCGAGCCCAATGTGGCGGCGGAAGCGAAAAAACGGGTAGAAGAGAAGTACGGGCCCATTGTCGCGGCAGAGCACCACGGGTATTTTAAAGGTGCGCACCGCGGCTACGAAAATTCCGAAGAAGAGGCGGCAGTGATCCGCGCAATCAACGAAAGCGGCGCGTCGATTCTCTTCGTGGGACTGGGCTTTCCTAAACAGGAACAGTTTATTTTGAACAATCGAGACAAGCTCGAAAACATCGTCGTGGCCATCGGAAACGGCGGCGTCTTGGATGTGCTTGCGGGAAAAGCCAAGAGGGCGCCGGATATTTTCATTCGGCTCCACCTGGAATGGTTTTATCGCCTGTTAAAAAATCCTTCCCGCATCGGGCGGCAAATGGCCATTCCGAAATTCTTATGGACCATAGCAAGAAACAAAAAGGCGGTCACCGTCGTAAAAGAAAACAGAGGAGGATCTCATGAATCATAACGAACAGTTCGCGGTCAATACCTTGCGGGCACTTTCCATCGACCAAATCGATGCAGCCAATTCCGGTCACCCGGGCCTGCCCTTAGGCGCGGCGCCTATGGCTTGGGCCTTGTGGGCCAATACGTTGAATTTCGATCCCGAGGATCACCTGTGGCCCAATCGCGACCGCTTTATTTTAAGCGCCGGCCACGGCAGCGCCCTCTTGTATTCTTTGTTCCACCTTTTCGGTTTGGGTCTGGACGCGGATGATTTAAAGAATTTCCGTCAACTGGATTCGAAGACTCCGGGCCATCCGGAATACGGCCACACTGCCGGCGTGGAAACCACCACCGGCCCCTTAGGCGCCGGGATCTCTACCGCCGTGGGCTTTGCCATGGCGGAAACTCGCCTCGCCGCCATCTACAATGAGCCGGGTTACGACTTTATCGACCACTATACTTACGTCCTCTGCGGCGACGGCGACTTAATGGAAGGCGTGAGCAACGAAGCCTCCTCCATCGCCGGGACCCTGGAGCTGGGCAAGCTGATCGTTCTCTACGACTCCAACAACATTACCATCGAGGGAAACACGGAACTGTCCTTTAAAGAAGACATCGCCGCCCGCTACCGCGCCTTAGGCTGGCAAGTGCTCACCGTGGAAGACGGCACGGACATCGAGGCCATTACCCGGGCCGTGGAATCGGCAAAACAGGAAAAGATCAAACCCACATTGATCGAAATTAAAACCGCCATTGGCTACGGTTCGCCCCTGGAAGGCTCCGCCGGCGTTCACGGCTCTCCCCTCGGCGAAGAAAAAAATCAAGCCACCCGCGAAAAATTAGGTTACGACGTGGCACCCTTTGCCGTGGCAGACGAAGTGAAGGCCTTAGTCGACGAAAAGCTGGAAGAAAAGCGCAAGGTCTACGACGCCTGGAAGGAATTGGAAGAAAAATACAAAGAAGCCTTCCCGCAAAAATACGACGCCTTCCTGGCAAGCTACGACACGAAGAAACAGGATCTCTCCTTTATGGACGAAGATGCTTACTGGGCGCCCGTTGAAAAAGACATGGCGACGCGGGCAAGCTCCCACGAAGTCCTGCAACGGGTCGCCGCCGGCATGGGCAATCTCTTCGGCGGAAGCGCCGACTTGGGCCCCTCCAACAAGAGCGACATGAAGGGCGAGGGCCAATACAGCGTGGACAATCGTCCGGGCGGAAACATTAATTTCGGCGTCAGAGAACACGCCATGGGTGCCATCGTGAACGGCATCTATCTCCACGGCGGCTTCCGATCCTACGGCGCCACCTTCCTGGTCTTCAGCGACTATCTGAAGCCCCAACTGCGTCTCGCCGCCCTCATGGGCATTCCAACGGCCTATATCTTCACCCACGACAGCATCGGCGTCGGCGAAGACGGCCCCACCCATCAACCCATCGAGCATCTGGCCATGCTTCGTTCCATTCCCAATATGATCACCTTCCGTCCGGCGGATTCCACGGAAGTGGCCGCCGCCTGGTACGTGGCCATGCACAGCGAATCCAAACCCGTGAGCATGATCTACACCCGTCAAACCCTGCCGGAGCTTGAAGGCTCTTCCAAGGACGCACTGAAAGGCGGTTACGTGGTGAAAAAAGAAGCCAATGCGCTGGATCTCATCTTTATCGCCACGGGCAGCGAAGTGCACTTGGCTCTGGAAAGCGCCGAAGCCCTTGAAAAAGAAGGCCACGGCGTGCGAGTAGTCAGCATGCCTTCTCAAGAACTTTTCGACGAACAACCTGAGGAATACAAAGAAGCCGTGCTTCCCTCGGCAATGCGCAACCGAATTTCCGTGGAAGCGGCAACGACCATGGGCTGGTACAAATACATCGGTCTCGACGGTTTGGCCATCGGCATGCATTCCTTCGGCGCCTCGGGCAAGGCCTCGGAAGTATTTAAACGCTTCGGCTTAACCACAGAGACCGTGACGGAAGAAGCGAAGGCTTATTTAAAGAGCCGCAAGTAATGACGGCCCGAAGAAAAATTGCGGTTTTGCTCTTGGCCCTCGCGATGAGTTTGTGCGGCTGCACCGAAAAAAACGCCTACAAAGACGGCACCTACGAAGGGCGGGGAAAGGGCTACAACGAAAAGGAACCCATCGTCCTTCGCGTCGTCATCGAGGGCGGGCGCATGTCAGACATCGCCGTCATAAGCCATGGCGAGTCGACGGAGCAGGTGCCCCAGGCGGAAAGTGCCTTGGAAAAACTTCCCGGAGCCATGGCGCGGAAAAACACCGCCATGGTCGACGGCATTGCCGGTGCCACGGAAACATCGGCGGGTTTACGAGCCGCCGTCGCCGACGCCCTGCAAAAAGCCGGGCAATAAAAGAGGACCTCTGCATAAAGAGGTCCCAGAGTGATGACAAAGGGAGGGTGAATCAACCGATTCACCCTCCCTTTTTGTGTCTTAAAACCGCTTTAAGCCACTCAATTATAGTAAAATAGAGAAAAAAGGAGGCCGCCATGC
>NZ_JAOQJD010000022.1:0-11952 GCF_025566985.1 Aedoeadaptatus acetigenes | reverse complement strand
ATTGACCAATCGGATAGCTACATTGAAGCGAAAATAGAAGAGATCAATCGTCGCCCGCGTAAATGTTTAAACTGGAAAACGCCTTATGAGGTTTACCATTCAGTAGAGTTGCACTTGACTTGACAATTCAAGACAAAAAACCTGCTATGAAATTTTTCCGCGAAAAAACCCGCCGGATTTCCGACGGGTTTTGCGGCTTGTGTTTCAAAAATTTACGCCGCGCCCTTTTCGCCCATGGCGCGATTCAGCACGGGATAGAGGATGTCCGCCAACAAGGCGCCGGCAATCCCCTGAATCAAATTGGGCACGAAGCTTGCGATAGCCGTGGGAAAATTATAAAGAATCAATCCTTCTGCCAGCAGATAGCCCACAGCCATGACCACGCCGCCTACCAAGCCGCAAAGCACAAAGCTCAGCCGCGTCTTTTCGTGCAAGAGCCCGGCCACGAAGCCTTCCAAGCCCTTTACCACCAGGGTAATGGGGGCGTAGTAGCCGTAGCCCGACAAGAGATCCGCCAGGGCCGAGCCGATGCCGCCGACGAGGCCGCCGGCCATCTTGCCCATTAAAAGGGCCGATGCGATCACCACCGTGTCCCCGACATTTAAATACCCCTTCGTGGCGGGAATGGGAATTTGAATCACCATGGTCGCCACCGTGGTTAGCGCCATAAACATGGCGATCATCGTCAACTTCTTCGTCGAAATACTTTTCATGTCTTCACTCCTTCGGGACCATTATAGACTAAAAAAAGAAAAACCATAAGTAGCAGGCCGAAAAACTGCCATGGTACCACTGAGCGAATACTTCTGCCGCCGCGCCTGCGGCTACGATAATGCCGATCCCGACAGAAAAAATAAATGCGCCGCCATTGGGGAGACGACACGAAGGGATTTCATGGCCTTTGTTATGGAGGAAGAAGTGAAGTGGCGAGGGCCCTCGTTCTCCGCGATTCTAGCCTTCCTTCGATTTCGCCGGGGGCTTGAGCTTGCTCAAATAGCTGCAGTACACCAGGGCCACGACGATGGTAACCAGGGGATAGATCCACATGAGCCACATGCTCGGCGCCGCTTGCTCCCGAGAGAAAACGGAGAATGCGTCCACCAGCCCGTGAGCGACGATGGCGGGCCAAAGACTTTTCGACCGATAGACGACCATGGTCAAAATAAATCCCCAGGCGACGGCAAAGATCACTTGAACAAACGTCTCCGGAGCCAATTGCCCGGTAAGTAAATTTACGATGTGGCCGATGCCGAAGGTGACCGCCGAAATAATGATGGCCTTTCGATCTTCGTATCTGGAGAGCATGGCCGAAAACAACAGGCCGCGAAAAATAAATTCTTCCACGTAGCCGATGAGGAGCATGGTCGAAACAGCCACCGCCTGATTCCACCCGGAGTAGACAGGCGCCACGCCGCCCCACAGATTGCCGGTGGCCAAAAACCACATGGGAATAAAATACAAATACCGCTTGCCGTCCTTCGGAAACGGTCGCAATCCGATTTTCTCTTCCAGGTGATTTCTTTTGACAAAAACCGTAAGGATCAGGGCGACGATCAAAAGCTCGCCCACCATCCATAGGCTGTCGTCTCCAAAAGCTTCCCTGAGCGGTGCGGTGACGGCGCAGTAAATGACGATCCACAACAGAGCGAAATACAAGTCATTTTTCATGTAAAGCTTGTTCATTGGCCTTCCTTTCCCGAATCCATGGTCTTTTTCAAAAACATAACATCCTCTCACCGCGTGTAAACATAGCGACCTTCCTCGTCGAGCGGAAGGAAGTGAAAGCCGTCGTAGCGAAAAGCGGCAAAGGCTTTTTCTCCGAAGGATTCCATGGCGATAAGGTGGGCCGCCAGTCGGCCCCGGAGTTTTTTACAGGTGGCGGAGGGGGCGCGCTTTTTCATGCTCTGATCCATGTAAAAATCCACGTCGATCCATTGGGCCATTTTCTTTTTGTCTATGCGCTCGGAAAATTCCTTGGAAGCCAAATTGTAGATGCGACAGTTGGCCAATTGCTCGGTAAAATTCCTTTTCTGCAAACTTTTCAATGGTTCGCCCTCGACACTTAGGCTCTTGGTAAAATCCAGTCGATAGGGGTTGATGGGCGCATCGGGAGCGATGGGGCCGTAAAGGGCGGAAAGAATCCGCACTCTGTCCCGAGCAAAGGGCGACAGAAGGATCTCCCGATCCATTTGGCGAAAGGCGAGGCCCCGGTAGGTATCCGCCGCCGCTTTCGCCGTGGGAAGCGCCGCGTTTTGATAAGCGTCATAGATGATTCGCGCCTGTTCCCCCCTCAGTTGCAGTTGCGCCGCCAGCTCGTGTTCGGTCATGCTTTGCAACGCGTTCAGAATTTTTTTCGCCGCCACATCCATGGCGGGTGCGCGATCGCCGGGGATAAAGTCCATTTCTTTGCTCGGCGACAGGATGATTATGCTTTTCATGGGGCTCCTTTCCTTTACAAGTCCTCCACGTCCAAGGCCCTTATCCCCTCTTCCTCGAGCATGGCGGCGAACACGCCTTTTCCCTTTACCAAATGCCCGGTGAAGGTGCCGTCGTAGATTTCCTTCACGCCGCAGGAAGGGCTGCGGGACTGAAGGATCGCGAGTTCCGCCCCGGCGTCTTTTATTTTTTTGAGGGCCGCCCGGGCGCCGGCGCGAAATTCTTCGTCCACGGAGCGGCCGCTTTTTTGCCGCACCACGCCGCCGATGATCTCGGCAGGATCCCTGGGCGTGGGGAGGCCGCCCATAACTTCCGGGCAAACGGGCACCACGGTGTGGCCCTCGACATAGTCCTTAAGCTTTTTCGATTCGTTGTTTCCGCCGTTGTATTTGCAGTTTTCGCCGAGCAAACAGGCGCTCACGCCGATAATCATCTTTCGCTCCCTTTCCGCGTATTCTTTCTTATATTCGCGTCTTTATGTATACATATCCCATTGGCCCGGCTATTACGCCTTTTTTCCGAATCCGACGGAGCGTACGGGATTGTTTTTCGGAAATGAATAAAATTTACAGACACGCCTCGCCTAATGTATTGCAATCAGCAAAACATCGAATTACAATAGAGGCAACGGGAGGTGTCATCATATGAAAGATTCCACAGTCAGCGCGCGCGTTGAAAATGATATAAAAAATGAGGCGGAGGAGATTCTGAAAAAGCTTGGAATTCCCGTCTCCGTTGTCATTAATTCCTTATACCGCCAGATCATCTATCGCCACGGCATTCCATTCCCCTTAACTGTTCCGACAGAACCGAAAACAATGGATACGATGTCCGGTGCGGCCCTCGACGAAATGCTTGAACGCAGCTATGGGCAGTCGGTCTGCGGCAAAGGCAGACCCCTCGGGGATGTGTTCGATGAACTTGAAAAGAGCCTGAAAAAGTGAACGCCTATGAAATTATCCTTACGCCGGACGCGGTCTCCGGGAAGGTTTATATTTTGAATCTAATCTATGCAAAACGCGATCAGCTTAAAGCTTTGAAAAATATGGATCTCTATGAAAGATGAAAAGCAGTTCTCTGCCGGGGAGCTGCTTTTTTGCATAAGAAAAGCATCCCTCGGGATGCTTCTTGCGATTGCCGGCGCGCGTTCTATTACGCTAAAATCAGTCTTCCAAAATCGGAATTTTCTGTTGCTTCAAATCGACCAGGTTTTTCTCGTGGTCTTTTTCGTCCACGTAGGCGACGCCGGGAAGGTAAAGGGCGGCGTTCAGGCCCTCTTCCCGAAGGCCCAACAAGGTTTCGCGAACGCAGTATTCGCTGGCGAATCCGGCAACGAGGATGTCGCCTGTGACGTATTCTTTCAGCACGTCGCCGGCAGCGTTGGTCCCCAAACAAGCGGAGTATTCTTCCACGTCGTCGCGACGGCCTTTTTTAAAGGTGTTTTTGTCATTGGGCCGGGCGTCTTCTCGCGATAGGGTGTAAAAGCCTTGGTAGAGGCCGGCGCCTTCGGTGTTTTCTACGCAGTGCACGGGCCAAATGCCGCCGTTTTTTTCGAAACTACCGTTGGTGGGGCTGTGCCAATCCGCCGTGTAGACCACGGCCATGTCCGGGTTGCTTTCGATCAATTCCACGAGATGCTTCAATGCCTCATCGCTCCCCTTGCAGGCCAAAGAGCCCGAAATAAAATCCACCTGTGCGTCCACGATAATCAATGTTTTCATGCTTCGCCCCTTCTACATATTGTCCTTTACACCCACGGCCACCATTTCGGCCTTGGCGCGCATTTCGCCCGCCGCTTCCATGATCATGTCCACCACCACTTTCCGCTCGCCGATTTCTTTCGCCGTGGCGGTAATGGTAACGAGGCTTTCCATGGGCACGGGCTTTTTAAAGTCGATGGACAAATGGGCCGTAATGAAGCGGCCGATGACCGTGTCTTTCGTGAGCTCCAGGCCCTTGTCCCGGTGCTTGAAATACGCCGCCGAGGCCGTGCCGTGGCAGTCGAAGAGCATGGCGATCATGCCGCCGAAAAGATTTTTCGGCACGCCGCCGGTGTACTCCTTCCCCGGCGTAAAAGTGCAAATGCATTTATCCCCTGCGGGATAGGATTTTAAGTGCAGGCCCTCGTCGTTTTTCGGGCCGCAACCCCAACAGTGTTGAAACCGCTCGCCGTAGGTTTCCTGAATGGCCAATTGATCCATGATACGCTCCTTTTCTTCGCTACTTTATCTGCTTCATTAAATTATTTTTACCCCTTCGTCGAAGGTTCCATCGCCTTGCCTGCCAAATAAAAGAGGGGCGCTGCGGTAAGTTGTGCCACCACGGAAAGGGCGATCATCATCGGGAGGTTCACGTCGTAGAGGGCGCCTAAAAGCCAGCTGCCCGCAAACCAAAAGATGCCGAAGGAACATTCGAACAGGCCGTAGCCCGTGGCCCGGGCGGATTTGTCTACCATGGTGGCCACGGCGGCCTTCAGCACCGATTCCTGAGCCCCCATGCCCACGCCCCAAAGGGCGACGCCGATTAACAGCACGGGCAGGGATTTTGCGTAAAAGACGAGGATGGCGAAAGGCGCAGCCACCACCGTGGCGATCACCAAGGCCCTTACGCCCTTTTTGTCGAAAAGATTCCCGAAGATAAGGGCCGATGCGGCATCCACCAACATGGCCCCGGCGTAAATGAGGGGCAGGGTGCGGGTGGTGATGAGGCCGCCGTAAAGGCCCATGTGCTTCGTCACGTGCATTAAAATCAGGGCGTAGTCCATAAAGCCGAAGGCGAAGAGGCTGATCCCCGCCATGTAAATCTTAAAGGACCGCTTCAACTTCATGGGCTCGTAGACCGTCTTGCCCCCTTCGAATTCCTCCGGATTCGGAAATTTTCGCTTCGTGGCCAAAAGCAAAATCAAGGTTATGGCCCCGGGCACGGCCAAGACCGCGAAGGCCGCGGAATAAAGCTCGGCCTTGGGGAGTCCCGACTTCGCGCTCATGACGGCGAAAAGCAGCACCGGCCCCAAGAAGGCGCCGATCTGATCCAGCACTTCCTGAATGGCAAAGCTCTTCCCGGCCCCTTCCCGGCTCGCGGCAAAAGACATAATCGTATCCTTCGCCGGCTTCTTGATGGCCTTGCCCATGCGCTGCACGATGAGTAGGGCCGATGCGGCCACCCAGCCGTGCTCGCCCACGAGAGCCAAGGCCGGCACCGCCAGAATGTCCAGCACATAGCCCCCGATGACCATGGGCCAATACTTTCCCGTTTTGTCCGTGAGGGCGCCGAAGACGTAGCGCATGGCGTAGCCCACCAGTTCCCCGAGACCCGACACAAAGCCGATGGTAGCCGCCGATGCCCCGAGAAACGAGAGATAGGCCCCCCGCATGCTGGCGGCCCCTTCGTGAGTCATGTCCGAAAATAAACTGACCATGCCGAACATGAGGATAAAGGTCATGGCCGGCGACAGCGTGCGACTTTTTTTCACGATCATCTTCCTTTCTCCTACCATCATAGACCAAGAACAGGCGGCGAACAAGGCGGCCTTTCGCGCCGCAGCAGATTTTACATTTCAACGGCGATATTTTATAATCGAGAGGGGGTACTTATGACACATTTTTTACTCGGCGCAAACATTATTTTTCCCATATTCTTCGTCCTTTTCGTCGGCTACGCGGCTAAAGAAAAGGGCTTTTTAGACGACGCATTCGTGAAGAAAGCCACCTGGCTCGTCTTCTACATCGCCCTGCCGCTGAAGCTTTTCGACAACATGCGCACGGCCGAGATCCGCACACTGAATGTGCCCTATGTACTTTACATCCTTCTGGGCATCTCGATTATTTTCTTCGGCACCTGGTTTTTTGCCCGCTTCTTTATAAAAGACCGCAAGAAACTTTCGTCCTTTATCCACTGCGCCTTTCGCTCCAATTTCGTTTACGTGGGCTTTCCCATTTTAGACGCCCTCTACGATACGCCGCCGGCGGAACACATTATGATCATCATCGCCTTCGGCCTCACCCTCTACAATATTTTGGCCATCTTCATCCTCACCTACTACGGCGAAGATCCCGATGCCAAAGTGCGCCCTGAGGCCATCGCGATCAAAGTGCTGAAAAATCCCATGATCATCGGTATATTAACGGGGCTTCTCTTTAACTTTCTACATATTCCCGTCTACGGCGGCCTCACCGACGGCATGAATCTCCTCGCCCGCCTCTCCACGCCCCTCTCCCTCATCCTTATCGGCGCCGGCCTGGACTTCTCTTCCCTGAAAGACGATCTGGGCCTCATCCTCGCCGCCGCGTCCATTCGCACCGTCCTCACGCCCCTCATCCTCGTGCCCCTGGGCCTCTTCATGGGCCTGGGTAAAACGGAACTGGGCGTCGCCTACGTCTTTTGGTCCACCCCCTGCGCCATCAACTGCTTTATCTTCGCCCGGGAAATGGGCTCCGACTACCGACTGGCGTCGAAAATCATTACGGCAAGCTTCCTTTTCGCCATGATCACCTACCCCATCGGCATCGGCTGGTTGCAGCTTTTGGGAATACTATAACATCACGCAAAAAGGCCCCTTGATTTTTCAAAGGGCCTTCTTTTTTTCTGTCTATTTTTCCGCGGTCAAGGAAGCGAGCTGCTCAGCTACGGCATCTTCCGTTTCCGCCATGGCGGCCACGGTGCGGGAAAGGAGATCGTCGAGCTCCCAGCCGAGCATGTCCGCGCCGCGAATCACCGTGTCCCGGTCCACGCCGGCGGCAAATTTCTTGTCTTTAAATTTTTTCTTTAAGCTCTTGAGCTTCATGTCCTGCACGGATCCCGAGGGCCGCATAATGGCGTAGGCATAAATCAATCCCGTGAGCTCGTCGGTGGCGTAAAGCACTTTTTCCATGGTGTGCTTCGGCTCTACATCGGCGCAGATTCCCCAGCCGTGGCTCACGACGGCGCGGGTGAGGGCATCCGGCGCGTCGATTTCCGCCAACAGCTCCGGCGCTTTTTTGCAGTGTTCGTCCGGAAACTGCTCGTAGTCCACGTCGTGCAACAGGCCCACCATGGCCCAGAAATCCGCCTCTTCTTCGTAGCCCAACGCACGGGCGAAGGATGCCATGACCTCTTTTACGGTGAGGGCATGGCGCAGGTGGAAGTGATCACCATTGTATTTCGTAAGCAAGTTCAGTGCGTCTTTTTCGTTTACATTCATGTTCCTATTCCCCCTTTTTTCCATTATACCCGCTTTTTCAAAAAGGAAAATTTCCGAATTCTTTCTCGCCGAGGGCATACAAAAAGACCGCGCAGGTCGTACGCGATCTTTTGTAGTCATTTTATTCTTTTACGAAAAGAGTGCTGCTCTTTTTGTATTCTAGAATACACCTTGTGCCATCATGGCGTCTGCTAAGCGAACGAAACCGGCAATGTTAGCGCCTGCTACGAGGTTGTAACCTAAGCCGTATTCTTCAGCTGCTTCGACGGACATCTTGTAGATGTTGTCCATGATCATGTGAAGTTGTTTGTCAACTTCTTCTGCGGGCCAGCTCAGACGAGCACTGTTTTGGCTCATTTCGAGTGCGGAACCTGCAACGCCGCCGGCGTTAACTGCCTTGGAAGGAGCAACGACCTTAACGTTTTCGATGAGGTAGTTCAAAGCTTCGTTGGTGGTAGGCATGTTAGCTACTTCGATGTAGTATTCTAAGCCCTTTTCAACCATGGCTTTTGCTTCTTCGATGGTGATTTCGTTTTGGTAAGCAGCCGGCATAGCGATGTCGTATTCTGCGTTGATCCAGGGTTTTTCACCGGGGAAGAAGTCTACGCCGAATTTGTCTGCGTAGTCTTGTACCTTGTCGCGACCGGAAGCACGCATTTCGAGCATGTAGTTAACTTTTTCTTCGGTGTTGATGCCGTCTTTATCGTAGATGTATCCGTCGGGACCTGCGATGGTAACGACTTTACCGCCGAGTTGTTGAACTTTCTTGCAGATACCCCAAGATACGTTACCGAAACCGGAAACAGCGATCTTCTTGTCTTTGATGTCTTCGCCGAAGTGATCCAGTACGTTCAACAGGTAGTAAACTGCGCCGTAGCCGGTTGCTTCGGGACGTACGCGGGAACCGCCGAAGCTGAAGCCCTTGCCGGTGAAGGTACCGTTTTCGAATTTAGCTTTTAAGCGACGATATTGACCATACATGAAGCCGACTTCTCTTGCGCCAACGCCCATGTCACCTGCCGGAACGTCGGTGTCGGGTCCGATGTAGTGGTAGAGGGAGCTGATGAAGCTTTGGCAGAAACGCATGATTTCGTCATCACTTCTACCGCGGGGGTCGAAGTCACTGCCGCCCTTGCCGCCGCCGATGGGGAGGCCGGTCATGGAGTTCTTGAAGCATTGTTCGAAGCCGAGGAACTTAATAACGGATTGGTTAACGGTGGGGTGGAAGCGGATACCGCCCTTGTACGGCCCAAGCGCTCCGTTAAATTGGCAACGATAACCAATGTTGGTGTGGTATTGACCTTCGTCGTCTTGCCATACGACGCGGAAGCTGAACATACGATCCGGTTCAACCATGCGGCCTAAAAGGTCGACGCGTTCGTATTCGGGGTGTTGGTCAATAACCGGTTTTAAGGAACCTAATACTTCTTCTACAGTTTGGCAGAATTCAGGTTCGCTGGCGTGTCTTTCATGTACACGTTCGATTACACTTTCAAGATAGCTCATACAATATTCCTCCTTAAAGAAAATGAGTTGGCATAAAGCCTCGTTAAAAGAGCAAAGGCTTTCCCTTTGGGGAAATAAAAAACGCGGCGACTCTGACTCGCGTGATAACGCCCTCGCTCCAACGCATTCATCATAACACATAGGCAATGAAATTTCCATGTGGTTTTTGAAATTTCATGATTTCTTTCCCCCGATCATCCGTGTATTTTAAGGGAATTCAGACGGATTTCGGTAATTTAATTCGTTTCTCGGCGAATTTTCAGCGGTTCTTGTCGCAAAGGTTTTAGAAGATCGCAAAAAGCGCAAAGACGTTTTCACGGGATTGATTTTCCCGGTGCCCGGCTCCCCCGTCCGTGCGAGACCTTTTCCCGCCTCTGGGCATTTTTTCCCATCTGTTGTAAAATGAATAAACACACTAAAATTTCTGTCTGTAAAGGAGTATCTATGATCGCCCGTAAAGTTATAATGGTTCGCCCCTCGGCGTTTCGCTTCAATATAGAAACCGCCGCGGACAATGCCTATCAAGTCAATGACGCCACCCTCCCGGCGGAGGCGGTACAGGAAATGGCCGAGGCCGAGTTTTTATCCGTGGTCCGGGCCCTGGAGGCCGCCGGCGTGCAAGTGGATGTGCTCCACGATAAGGGAGACGACACGCCGGATTCGATTTTTCCCAACAATATTTTCGTCACTTTCGAAGGCAAGCTTTTTATCGCCCCCATGTACAGTGACAACAGGCGGCGGGAGTTTCCCAAGCTGAAGGATCAGCTGGACGCGCTGTTAAATTTTTCATCCTTGGAGGTGACGGACTTTCGCGACAAAAACCTCGGCGTGCTGGAGGGCACGGGCTCCGTGGTCTTGGATCGGAAGGAAAACATCGCCTACGCCTGCCTCTCGAAGCGCTGTGAAGAAGCGGCCTTCCTCGCCTTCTGCGATACCTACGGCTTTGCGCCCCTTCCCTTCAAGGCCCGCCAACACGACGCAGACGTCTATCACACCAATGTGATTTTGTCTGTGGCGGAAGATTTTGCCGTGGTGGCGTCGGAACTTGTCACGGAAAACAAAGAGGCCCTTATGGAGCGTTTGCGGGCCACGAAGAAGACGGTGATCGAAGTGACCGGCGAGCAGATCGACCACTTCTGCGGCAATTGTCTGGAGCTGATGGGAGAGGAAAAGCTCTACCTCATGAGCGAAGAGGCCTACAAACATTTCACCAAAGAACAGATCGCCAAGATCGAAGCCACACACAAAATCGTCCACGTGCCAATGGATGTGATTTCCACCTACGGCGGCGGAAGCATGCGCTGCATTTTGGCGGAAAATTACTGCTGAGAAAAACCCTCGCGGCTGATTGCACTGACCCCCAAAAGTTGGACCAAGAAATCCAACCTTTGGGGGTCTTTTAATGGCAAAATACAGTTATGAATTGAAGAAGAAAATCGTCGAAGAATACCTGTCCGGGATGTCAAGCTATCTCGTCTTAGAAGATAAATATCAAATTGCTTATTCGCAGATCAGACGCTGGGTGAACAATTACAAACAATTTGGCGATGAAGGGTTAATGCGCTCTAGAAATAATCGTGCGTACAGTGTAGAGTTTAAGTTAGAAGCCATCACACGCTACGAAACGAGCGAATGCAGCTACCAACAATTAGCCCTTGAACTCGGCTTAACGAATCCATCCATGATCGTTAACTGGCGGAGACAGTATCGAGAGGAGGGCATTGAGGGTCTGCGATCACACAAGCGAGGGAGACCTGTGACGAAGAAAGACGACCGCAATCAAGCACCAAATCCTTCAAAGTCGAGTGAAGATCTTGATGCTTCCACACGGGAGGCATTGGAAAATCGCATCAAAGAATTAGAAGCTGAGAATCGGAAACTTACCATTCAAAAAATGTTCTGGGAGCAATTAAGGAGTTTGGAGAGGGAAGAAGCAACGAACAAAAGGCGAAGATCGTCGCCAAACTCCGAGAACAATTCCGACTAACAGAGATCCTCGCCGCCATCAACTTTCCCAAATCCACTTTCATGTATTGGCAGAAAAAGTGGAACGAAGAAGACAAAGACCAAGCCTTGAAAGATGAGATCCTGGCCATACGGCGCGAACACAAAGACTACGGCTATCGAAGAATCCACCTGGAGCTGAAGAACCGGGGATGGGCGGCAAATAAAAAGAAAGTTCAGCGGCTGGTTCAGGTCATGGGCCTTCAAGTCCGCGCCTACGGCAGGAAATACAAGAAGTACAACTCCTACAAAGGCGTTGTCGGTAAAATCAAGAAGAATCGAATCAACCGCCGCTTCAACACCTCCATCCCCTACCAAAAAATTACCACCGACACCACGGAATTCAAATACTACGTCGAAGATGAGGCGGGGAAACTTCAAACAAAGAAACTCTACCTCGATCCGTACATGGACATGTACAATCTGGAAATCATCAGCTACGTCCTCTCCGATCAGCCCAACGGCGTCACCATGCTACAAGGCTTGGAAGAAGCCATCGAACGAACCAACGGCTGCCCCTACCGGCGTACCTTCCACTCCGATCGTGGGTGGGGTTACCAAATGACCGCCTATCAAGCCATGTTGAAAGATCACCACATCTTCCAAAGCATGTCGAGAAAAGGCAACTGCTACGACAACGCACCCATGGAGAACTTCTTCAGTGTCCTGAAAAGAGAAATCTACGACGGCCACGTCTACCAAAGTCGGCAAGAACTCGTGCGTTCCATCGAACGTTTCATCCGCTACTACAACAACGATCGAATCAAAGAAAAGTTGGGTGGCTTGAGTCCGAAGCAATACCGTGAACGAATGAAATCTGCATAGAA
>NZ_JAOQJD010000021.1:0-17101 GCF_025566985.1 Aedoeadaptatus acetigenes | reverse complement strand
CCCATGGTTTCCCTCCTTAATTGAATTATACACGATTTGAGGTAGGGGGATGTCCAAATCTTGGGGACCGGGTTATTCCGCTCTGAGCTCTTTTCCCCGCCCCCGGGTTTCAAAACAAATTAGGAATGAAATTTTAAGCGAAAGAAAAAAGGGAAAGCGAAACACATACGGTGAGCCCTTTTGACCGCAAAGATAAAAACGGGAGAAGAAAAAACTAAATCGCGAATCACCCTTCAATCTCAAAATTATAAGCCCTTCGCAGAAGCCCCGGCGGGCGACACGGCCCAACAGGAATCAAATGCCGTTAGGCATTTGCACTGCTAGAAAGCGTTAGGGATAAAGGGTGGGGGTCCGGGGGAGGGATAAGGGCGAATCGCAACGCCCTTTTTCCCTCCCCCGGGAAGAATCGCGAAGATATAATTATAGTAAGACAAAAAAGGTAACGCGAAACACAAAACGTGTGCCATTTCAACGCAAAGACAAAAAAAGCGAAAGAAAAAAGGGAAATCAAATCACATACCGTGTGCCCCTTCATCCGCAAGAAAAAACATATTTAAGAACAAAAAGAAAAAGGAAAAACATATGCTCCTCACATTTCAGGGAGGGCCTCGGGAGGGGCACTTACCCCTCCCGCCCTCCAAATCCCTTGTTCACAGAAAAATCATTCTCGCCGCCCTCGCGCCTCACGGGGGAGAAATCCATCTCTCGGAAATCTCCAACGACATCAAAGAAACCATCAACCTCATCAAATCCCTGGGCGGAAAAGTAACCATCACAAATACAAACAACACCCATAGCATAACCATCTCCCCGATACAAAAAAACATCTCCGCCCCCGTCCGTATCCACGTCAACGAAAGCGCCACCACTCTGCGCATCGCCCTCATCCTGGCCCCGGCACTGGCAGAGCGCGTCACCTTCACCGCAGGAAAACATCTCGCCGCCCGCCCCATGGAGGAAGGCATCCGCTTCTTAAGAGAAAACGGCGTGCAAGTTACAGGCCCCCGGCCCATGGAAACAAAAGGCCGCCTCGTTTTCGAACGCGCAAAAATCCACGCCGAAACCACCGGCCAATTCGCCACCGGTGCCCTCATCGCCGCCCTCGCGCAAAATCGCGACGCCACCCTCGCGGTAATCAACCCCGCTTCCCGGCCCTACATCGCCATGACCGCCGCCCTCATAAAAGAAGCCGGCGTAGAAATAGAAGAAACACAGGATACCTACATCGTTCATAAAGGCCAAATACAGAAAATCACCCCCCATGTAGAAGGCGACCTCAGCCACGCCGCCTACTTCATCGTCGCCAACGAAATGGGTAGCCGCATCCGCCTCGAAAACCTCCCCGCCCACAGCCTCCAGGGCGACAGAAAAATCTACGACCACATCAAATCCATAAAAGAAAACACCCCCGTCGACCTTACCCACACCCCCGACCTCCTCATGCCCCTCGCCGTCCTCGCCACCCAAACAGGCGCCACCTTCACAGGCATCCGCCGCCTCCGCACCAAAGAGACCGACCGCATCGCCGCCACCGCCGCCATGCTCCGCGCCCTGGGTATAAACACAACAGCCACGGAAGATACACTGAAAGTCGCCCCCGGCACAATCCGCCCCGGCACCGTCGACACCTTCGGCGATCACCGCATCGCCTTTGCCGCCTTCGCCGCCGCCACAGTCGCAGATGGCCCCGTCGCCCTGAAAAATCCCGAAGCCGCAAACAAAAGCTGGCCCGGCTTCTACGCCGCCGTGGAAAAACTCCCCCTGATCCACGAAAACAAAATCGAAAACAAACCATAAAATAGAAACAGAAAGGAACACCATGGGAAAAAACATCTCCATCACCCTCTTCGGCGAAAGCCACGGAAAAGGCGTCGGCGCCCTCATCACCGGTCTGCCTCCCCACATACCCGTGGATGAAGCCGCCATCGACCGCGCCCTCGCCCGCAGGAGACCCTCAGGCCACTACGACACAACGAGAAAAGAGCCCGATCCCTGGGAAATCATCTCCGGCACCTACGGCGGCAAAACCACCGGCGATCCCCTGGCCATCTGGATCCCCAATAAAGACACAAAAAGCCAAGACTACGAGCACATGCCCTACCGCCCCGGCCACGGCGACTACACCGCCCACGTGAAAACCTTCGGCGCCGACGATCCGAGAGGCGCAGGACATCGAAGCGGCCGCCTCACCGCCCCCCTCGTCGCCGCAGGCGCCATCGCCGCCGATTTCTTAAAGACACAAAACATCAATATCGCATCGCGCATCACGGAAATAGGGGGAGAACAAAGCCCGACCGCCCAGGAAAAAGCCCTCGAGCAAGCCAAACAAGAAAAAGACAGCCTCGGCGGCATCGTCGCCCTCACCATCACAGGCGTGCCAATAGGCCTCGGCGGCACGCGGGATGCCTCCGCCCAAAGCGCCCTGGCCCATGCCCTCTACGCCGTCGGCGCCGTAAAAAGCGTGGCCTTCGGCGCGGGAGAGAAAGCCGCCCGATTAAAAGGCAGCCAAAACAACGACCCCTATATAGAAGAAAACGGCGTCGTCCACACCACAACCAACAACGCCGGCGGAATCCTCGGCGGCATCACCACAGGAGACGCCATCGAAATCACCGTCGCCGTCAAGCCCACCCCCTCCATCGGAAAAAAACAACACACCGTCGATCGCGAGGGAAGAAACACCGCGCTTGAAATAAAAGGCCGCCACGACACCGCCCTCGTGCGCCGCATCCCCCCCGTCCTCGAAGCCGCCGCCGCAATCGCCATCCTCGATCTTTGGATCGAGCGGCAAAAAGAAATCGCCCTGCATCAAATCATAGGAGAGAGCCAATGACCAAAAACATCGTCATCATCGGTATGCCCGGCGCCGGCAAAACCTCCGTCGCCGAAGCCGTTGCCGAAAAACTGCACAGAAAATGCATCGACATCGACACCGAAATCATCAAAAAACACGGCGACATCCCCCAAATCTTCGAACAACAAGGAGAAGAAGCCTTCCGCGCCTACGAAAAGGAGGCCGTCATCGAAGCCGCCGAAGAGAAAAACGTCGTCATCGCCACCGGCGGCGGTAGCCTCCTCGATCCCGAAAATACCGAGGCATTAAAGCGCACCGGTACCCTCTACTGGATCACCCGCCCACTGGAAGACTTGGCCACCGATGGCCGCCCCCTCTCAAAAGGCGGCATCGAAACCTTAAGAAAACTTTATAGGGACAGAAAGCCCATCTACGAAAATGCCGCCGATGAAATCGTTGAAAACACCACCATCGAAGAAGCCGCCCGCACCATCCTCGCCTTCGAAAAGTTACAAAACAATAAAAAAGAACCCCCTGTCATAGAACTGTAATTTAAATACATGGGGGACTCGTGTATAATGAAGCTACATCGAGAAACCGAAGCATAAAAGGCTTTCTCATGACATTGAGAGACTTTACTTCAATAGTTGAAGCAAGGGCCCCTCAATGGTATAATGGTGTAAGATTCACAGGAATATGCCTGGAAGAATCTGAAAATTCATAAGGAGGTCGAAAGACAAGATGAACAAGAAATTTCTTAGCCTTGTACTCGCACTAGTCATGGTACTCGGCACATTCAGCTCTGTCTTTGCTGCACCTGCTGAAAAAAAGGAAACCAAAGAAGCTCCCAAGGCAGCTGAAACGGTAGTTCCCAAACTCACAGGCAAAAAAGCAAAGATCGACTGGTTGAAAGACAGAGGTTACATTTCCGGTCGTAAAGTAAACGAAGACCCGAAAAACAACGATCTCGCATTGGATAAAACCATCCAACGTGCAGAAGTTAGTAAGCTCCTCGTTTTCGCTACCGGCAATGAAAACAAAGTTGACGCCTTAAAGAGCATCACCATCTACAAAGACGTAGAGCTCAACTACTGGGCAAACGGCTACATCAACGTAGGTAGTACCGAACCCTCCAAGGCAAACAACCTTCCCTTCTTACTCGGTTACCCGGGCAATGTATTCAAACCGGTCAACAACGTAACCTACGCCGAATTGGCAAAAATGTTGGTTACCTTGACCAAAACCGATCTCACCAAAGCCATGCACGACCAAGCCAACAAAAACTGGCCGGCACAATGGATGGCATGGGCTGCTGATCTGGGCATCTTTGATGATGTAACCGTCGCTGACGCCAACAAGGCCGTCAACCGTGAAGACGCATTCACCATGATCTTCAACGCAATGTACAGATTGAAAGAAATCAAGGTTATGCCCGCCAACGAAACCATGGGTATTTTGTCTCAAATCAAAAACGGCGAAATCACCATCAACCAAGGTGAAAAGGCAAAAACCGTTAAATTAACGGACAACACCACATTTGTTCTTTACAAATATGGTAGATATGATGTAAATGCTGAACCCACTAACCCTCGCATTGTAAAAGCCAGTGCAATTTCCAATGCTGAATACTACTACGGTTCTCTCGTTAGAGTCCTCGTAAACGAAAAGGGCGAAGCTACCCACGTATTGGAATTAGGTAACCCTGATTTCTTAGCACTTGGTATTGGCTCCAGATATGGCGAAAACAATCGTTGGGATGGCGTTGCTGACAACACCATTGAAACAGCATACAGATTCCTCGCCAAAGTCAACTACAAAGACGGCGATGCAAAATCTATTCTCTTCAGAGATCCCTCTGCTACCACCGGCGGCGTAGAAGTTAAGCTTACGAAAGCTACTAAGTACTTCGTAGCTGATGCTAAGAAGAACCAATTAACGGAAGTTAAGGACGCAGACGAAGCACTCCGCATCGTAGGTAATCCTGCTGCAACGAACTGGATTGACAGAGTGTACGTTGGATACAATGATGTAGGATCTGCTGAAAAACACGAAACGTCCGGCCCCACCGCAATTCAAGGCTACAACGAAGCCACCGTTGTCGTATTCAACAAAGTTGAAAAAGATAACAACGGCGAAGTTACCCTTCGTGTTAAAAATGACGTTACCAGCAAATACAACATCACTTTAGAAGATGTAGACGGCAAAGAAGTAATTGCAGACGTTGCAACTTACCGTGGCGGTTTCCCCAACAACTTCAACGCTGACAAGCTTGACGTTATTAAGTGGACCAACAACAATGCTGCCGGCATCGGTATTGAAAAAGCGATCGACCACAGCAAAACCGAACGTTACCCCATCGTTAAGGTTATCGATAAAGATGGCGCTAAACTTGTCGTAGAAGATAAACTCGGCAACACCGCTAGATTAGTTGTTGACAGCGAAGCTGACATCTTCTTGAACGGTCAATTAAAAGAAGGTGCTTTGATTCAATTCCGTACCTTGGCAGGCAATGTTCCCGGTAGCGACGCAACGGATGCTAACACTGTTGACATCGTATCTGTAATGCCTAAGGGCGTTGCACTTGCAGGCGTATTGCAAGGTGTTGTTCTTGATAACCAAGGCAACCAATACTACGCTAAGAATGTCAAAGCTGCTGATATTAAGGGATACAATGGAACAAACAACCACTACAAAGTGATTGTTAACCAACTCAACTCCTTCTACAATACTGACGATGGCGTAAAACGCGACTTGGTATGGATGAGCAAATCTGAAACTGAAGATTTACAAGCTTGGTTAAAAGCCAATGATGACAATGCCAACATTCGTTACAAATTAAAGGATAATGTTCAAGGCAACGAAAACGAAGCCTATGACCTTGAAGTACTTTACGGCGATAAATGGCTCCCTGTAGCTGATGCAGTTGTTAAAAAAGCTGCTGACGATAAAGCAGCACAAAAAGCTGCATTAGATGCTTTCAACAAAAAAGTCGCTGCAGTGGAAGACGCTTCTAAATTAGCTGATCAAGCCGCTTTCGACAAAGCAGCAAAAGAACTTAAAGCCCTTGTAGATGAGTTTAACGCACTGAAAGTTGACATGCTTGAAAAATCTGACGTTGATAAGGCAAAAGCTGACCTCAACACTAAGATCAAGGCACTCAACGATGCTGCTGGTGCTAAGACTCCGGCTATTAAAACCAACCCGACAGTTACTGAAATTGCGTAAGTGATTGTCTAAAAAAGAACCCTTCGGGGTTCTTTTTTTTGTCTCTATGTCAACCATTGGGAAGTCTAGTGAAAACTAGGCTCCTATTTCGTGTCATAAATTCCGAAATTCATAGGTAAAAATCCCGCCGGATCTCTATCTACAAAGTGAGGGGGAAAGAGCCGCAAAAACATCTCCGTTTTTTTCGAAACCCATAGGTAAAAATCTCGCCGGATTTCTATCTAATAGGTGAGGGGCGAAAGAGCCGCAAAAAAATTCACCCTTTTTTCGAAACCCATAGGTAAAAATCCGCCGGATTTCTATCTAATAGGTGAGGGGCGAAAGAGCCGCAAATCTTTTCTCCCTTTCTCCGAAATCCATAGGTAAAAATCCCGCCGGATTTCTATCTACTAAGTGAAGGGGAAAGCGGCCGCGAATCTTTTTCCCTTTGTACGCCATCCCACAGGTAAAAAATCCTCGGATTTTCTATCGAAAAGTGAAGGAGGAATTCACATGACAGACATTAAAAAATCCCTGCGACTGGTCTATTTGGAAACGGACAGCGCAGGCAAATCCAAGCGCAGAGCCGCAAGCTACTCCGGGCTCTTGCCCGAAGCCGACAACGCCGCCGTGAAAAAAGCCGCCGACGCCTTTAACACCTTGACCCAAAAGCCCGCCGACGCCGTGGAAATCATCACCACCGAAACCTTGGTATAAGGAGGTAAACCATGGACAAGAAATACCTGAATCTCACCTTCGTCGATGAAGGCCAAAAGCAAGCCACCCTTCGCGTCAACACGCCTAAAGATGGCCTCGACGGCAACACCGCCAAAGCCGGCGCCCAAGCCATCGTCGCTTCCGGCATCTTCCGCTCCAAAGGCAAATTCGTCGCCGCACAAAAAGCCGAGCTCGTCACTGTCACATCCGACACCCTCTTTACTGTAAACGAATAAAGAGGCCCCCCATGACCCTCGACGAAATCCTGTCCCTCATCGCCAATACCGGCTTTCCCATCGTCGTGGCCAGCTACTTCATCCTGAGAATGGAAGAAAAACTCGATAAACTCACCGAGACCATCGCCGAATTGGGCCACACAATCGAAAGCAAAATGCAATGAAAGAGGGACCACCTTGGTCCCTCATTTCATTGCAAAAAAAGAATTGCTATTGATTTTTTCGGTGCGTGATGCTTTGTGTTCCGCCCACCTTATACTCTTACTTTTCAATGGCACACCCCTTGTGATTCGACTTCCTGTTTTTATAATGCGGATAAATCATTCTTACATGGTTCTGAAACCCGGGGGCGGGGAAAAGAGCTCAGAGCGGAAGGCCGCAATTTTCCCCGCCCCCGGACCCTCATGACCTATCCCGACGAGCGCAGCGAGTCGTAGGAAGGTCAGATGCAGTCTTACACCGTTTCGGAAAGGCAAAGCCTTTTCGAAACGGATGTATAGTTGTACCACCCCTTTTTTGGCCGCGTCTAAGCTGTAAGAAAATGTCTGCGGCATTTTCTACGAATTGGGCTGCGTCGCGGAAAGAAGAATGTGAGTCGGGCGAAGAAATTAATTTGTCGACGAAAACTGCTTGCCCAAATTAAAATCAATCAATGTTAAAGAAGCCCAATACAAATCGAAGCCCGTCAGGGCTTCGCACATCTAAAAAGCGTTGGGGGTCGAAGGGGTTGGGGCCCCGGGGAAGGGGCAGAGGGCTGGAATGGCAACACTTTTTTGGACACTTTTCTTAAGGTGTCAACTGTAAACGGTCATTGTCTTCCACTGCTTTCTTTGTCCTGTATGCGAGCGGAGTCATGTTTTCAAGGCTTGTGTGCACTCGGTCGTTGTTCCACCACTGCACATAATCGCTGAGTTTTTCTCTTAACTCGTTAAGGCTTTGAAAGGTTTCTCTCTCTAAAAACTCGGTTTTGAAACTTTTAAATATGTTTTCTGCCACGGCGTTGTCGTAAGGATTGCCAGGTCGGCTTAGGGATCGTTTGATGCCGTTTGCTTTTAAGATGGCACAAATGGTGTTGTTGTCGAATTCTTTGCCTCGATCGGTGTGAAAGTATTGGACGGCGTCGAGGGGGTAGGGAATGGTGCTAAATGCTTCCTGAATAAGGGCAGCGTCGCGACGAAGGCCGCAGGAGTAGCCGATGACTTCGCGATTGAAAAGATCAGTAATGGCACAAACGTAGGCCCATCTCTGATTGATGCGAACATAGGTCAGATCGGAAACGGTGACCTCTAGTGGTTTACGATGACTAAATTCTCGGTTGAGAACGTTGCGTACTTTCTCTTCGTTTTTCCTGGTCGGGTGGTGTCTGTATTTTGCTTTGGTGTAGACAGATACCAAGTGAAGTTTCTTCATGATGGCGCGAATTCGTCGCCTAGAGGCGACGATGTTTTCTGCTTCTAACTTACTTTTTATCCTGCGCGCGCCATAGACGTTATGACTTGCGCGAAAGATGGAGCGAACCTTGATCTCCAGCTCGATGGCCTCATCGGTAAGAGGCTTCGGCCGGTAATAGTAAGCGGAACGGCTGATTCCTAACACTCTGCAAAGCGCTGATACCGGGTATTTGTGCTTTAAACGATCGATGACGTATCGTTTTTCTCCGCAAGTATCAGCGCGGCCTGCTTTAAAATGTCATTCTCCATCTTGAGTCGTTGAATCTCTTTACGCAAGGCAATCTTTTCCTGATCCGATTCACTCAACGAAACCGTCTCTTTGAAGGTCCCGGTGGTGCGGAATTGACTAACCCAGCGGTCAAAAGCTGAAGGGGTTAACGAATATTTCTGAATGATCTCTTGCCGACTCATGCCTTCCTCGTATAGGTCCACCACGTGCTGCTTGAACTCGTCTGAGAAGACTCTTCTTTTTCTAGGTGCTTTATCCATTTGATCCTCCTTGTTGATCATAAGATACCACACCTTAAGGAAACTGTCCTAATTATTGTAACCTATCCAGNAATTCTCGGTTGAGAACGTTGCGTACTTTCTCTTCGTTTTTCCTGGTCGGGTGGTGTCTGTATTTTGCTTTGGTGTAGACGGATACCAAGTGAAGTTTCTTCATGATGGCGCGAATTCGTCGCCTAGAGGCGACGATGTTTTCTGCTTCTAACTTACTTTTTATCCTGCGCGCGCCATAGACGTTATGACTTGCGCGAAAGATGGAGCGAACCTTGATCTCCAGCTCGATGGCCTCATCGGTAAGAGGCTTCGGCCGGTAATAGTAAGCGGAACGGCTGATTCCTAACACTCTGCAAAGCGCTGATACCGGGTATTTGTGCTTCAAACGATCGATGACGTATCGTTTTTCTCCGCAAGTATCAGCGCGGCCTGCTTTAAAATGTCATTCTCCATCTTGAGTCGTTGAATCTCTTTACGCAAGGCAATCTTTTCCTGATCCGATTCACTCAACGAAACCGTCTCTTTGAAGGTCCCGGTGGTGCGGAATTGACTAACCCAGCGGTCAAAAGCTGAAGGGGTTAACGAATATTTCTGAATGATCTCTTGCCGACTCATGCCTTCCTCGTATAGGTCCACCACGTGCTGCTTGAACTCGTCTGAGAAGACTCTTCTTTTTCTAGGTGCTTTATCCATTTGATCCTCCTTGTTGATCATAAGATACCACACCTTAAGGAAACTGTCCTAATTATTGTAACCTATCCACCCTCTGCCCCTTCCCCGGGGCCCCATCCCCATCCACCCACAAACGCCTTCTATCAGAGCGGAACCCTAACGGGTTCCGATTCCTGTTGGGCCGCGTCGCCAAAAAGAAATTTTGAGTTGGGCGAAGTTACTTTTACGCCAGGAATAATTCTTCGCCCAACTCACTTCCCCTCCCCGGGAAAGATTCGCAAAGGTATCAGTTGTGAAAGAGAAAATAGGATTACGAATCACATAAAATAAATCTTTTAATGGCTGTTTTGCTCCATATCGATAATATGGTCCACGACAATCATCATGGCCACGGCCACGTCGGCGTAGGCCTCGTCTATGACGTCGATGACGAAGGTGTCGCCCCAGGCGAAGATTTTCTTTTCAATGGCCGCCACTTCCCGGTCGCTCTCGTCTAAAATCCGAAAATCCCAAGAAAAAACATCGCCCTCGAGGCGCAAATCCTTTCCCTTGTAAGTAATGTCGATTTTCTTTTTGAAAAGGGAAAAGCGTGCCTTAATGTCCATGACATCGCCGTTTTCGAAGCGCACGTGATAGGTGGGCATCAGGTGCATGAGCTCCTGATCCACGGAAAACAACGGATTTTTCTCCCTGTCCGAGACGTGGACGTCGTAGCCGAAAAATTTCAGATTCTGGTCGATAAAATAGACCGGCGCCTCGGATTCGTCCGTGACGGCGTAGTGATCCTCGAGTTTTAATACTTTCTGTTTTGCGTAAAGACGATACATGATGACCTCCGGTGGGTTGTTTTCTTTTTTCTTTTTTCTTTTTTCTCTGTTTTATTATACCCACAGAAGAGGGATTGGCCCATGCGGTTTTTGTATGGGAAAGGAACTTCGCTTTTTCAAGTTCTCTTCAACTCCTGTTCTTCAAGCATATTACTTGTTTTCCAATCGCGTACTTTATGTATCAGATTTCCTTCCACTGCTTCCGGGGGAGGGATAAGGGCGAATCGCAACGCCCTTTTTCCTTCCCCCGGAATGGTTTGTTGAACAAAGGCCGCGAGAAGATAAAGATAAAATGCTTTATCCTATACTCCGAAGTTTTAATAAAGAACGTAGCCCCTTCCCCGGAAAAGTACGGTGTGCGAAAACAAAAGAAAAAAACTATTTTATAAAAAACATACTCCTATACATCATTCCTCGTACAAACAGCTCCTCAAATCGCATTTTATACCGCCTCCCCCAGGAGGAGAACCGCACATACACCTCGCCCTCGTCTTCCACCATTTCCGTAATGGTCACCCAGTGGTAGCGGAAGGATTTATTGGGGTGATTGGTATTCAAAAGTGCCACGGGGCGATCAGCAGTGAGCGCGCGAAGGACGAATGCTTTGATTTCTTCATCGGTGGCCCGGGTTTTTAAAAATTCCGCTCTGTATTGCCTCCCCATGCGGCCCATGGCCCGCACGAGGATGCCCCCGGCGGCGATGCCCCAGGGTCTGGGCGGGGCGGCGAGGAGAATTTCGCCCATGAGCTTCAGGGCGTCGTTTTTGTCGAAGGCCCGTTTTTTCTCTTTATAGGCGATAAGATTGGCCAAGGCGGCGATGCCGCAAGCCCGATCCGCCCGGTAGACGCCCCACCTTTCTCGAAGGGCGCTTTGATCGAAGCCGTAGCCTCCGTCCACGGCGATGAAGTTTTTGTGTTTTAAGGCGGCCAGGGTCTTCATGTGTATAACCTTTCTATTCGGGTAGATATAATAAGTAATAGCTTTTTTATGACAAGGATGGTGAAATGAAACAATACATTAAACCCTATATACCCTTAATTATCGGCGAAGTTTTACTCATCGCCCTGAGTATTTTGGCAGACCTTTACCTGCCGCGGCTTATGAGCCACATTGTGGACGCCGGGGTCTTGCGCGGAAATGTGCCTTTAATTTTCAATAAAGGCCTGGCCATGATCGGCCTCGCCGCTTTGTCGGTGATTTTAATGACTGTGGCCGGGCTCATGGCGGCGAAAATTTCCATGGGATTTGCCCGAGATCTTCGCGCCGGCCTTTTTGCCCACGTGCTCTCTTTGGATTTTCCATCCTTCGAGACCTTCGGCGCTCCCTCGATTTTAACCCGCGCCACCGACGACATCAGTCAGCTGGAGCGCATGGCCGTGGTAGCCCTTCGCCCCATGGTGCGCGCCCCCCTTATGTTTTTCGGGGCCACCTACATGTGCCTCACCACCGACGTGAAGCTTTCCGCCATTATTTTAATCTCGGGGCCTATGCTTCTCGCCGTGGTCATTACCATCGCCCGAAAATCCATTCCCTGCTTTCGCCGCATTCGCGAGCTCATGGACAAGATCAACCTCCACTTTCGGGAACGGCTCACGGGGATTCGCGTGATTCGCGCTTTCGGTAAGGAAAGCTACGAGGATAAGCGTTTCGACGAGGTGAACCGATCCATGCGTCGCACATCGGAGCAGGTGAATAATTACCTGATTACCATGCTCCCGGCCTTTAATCTGATTTTTAACCTCAGCATGGTCGCCGTCCTCTACTTCGGCGCCGGCCGTATCCACGCCGGCACCATGGAAGTGGGGGATCTCATGGCATTTATTCAATACGTCGTGCAAATCATGTTTGCGCTCAGCATGTTCTCCATGCTCTTCGCCATGTACCCCAACGCCAAAGCCGCCTACGACCGCATCGTCGAAGTCCTCGAGACGCCGCCGGCCAAGGAAAATGTAAAAGTCACCCTGCCGGAAGAGGGGGAAACCTCCCTCGTCTTCGATCACGTCAGCTTTTCCTACCCCGGCGCCGAGCGGCCCGTGTTGTCGGACATTTCCTTTGAGGTGAAGGCCGGAGAGAAGATCGCCATTATCGGCGGCACGGGAAGCGGCAAGAGCACGATTTTAAAGCTGATCCACCGCTTCTACCACGTCTCGGGCGGCGAAATCCGCCTAAACGGCGTAAACATCGAAGACATTTCCGCCAAAGACCTGCGCAGCCGCGTGGGCTACGCGCCCCAAAAGGCCATGCTTCTTTTAAGGAGCGTGCGGGAAAACATCGGCCTGTCCCACGATAAGCCCTTAAGCGACGGGGAAACGGACCGCTACCTTTCCATCGCCCAGGCGAAAGACTTCGTCCACGCCGCGGAAAACGGGATGGACGCTACCGTATCCCAAACGGGGAAAAACCTCTCCGGCGGACAGAAACAGCGCCTCTCCATCGCTCGCGCCTTGGCGAAAGAGCCCGAGGTACTGCTCTTCGACGACGCCTTTTCCGCCCTGGACTTTCAAACGGACAAGGCCCTGCGCCGCGCCCTGGCCCCCATGACCGATCGCACCGCCACCATTATCGTGGCCCAGCGGGTCATGACGGTGTTGGACTGCGACGAAATCCTGGTCCTGGACGACGGCAAAATCATCTCCCGCGGCACCCACGAGGAGCTCATGAAATCCTCCACAGTGTACCGGGAAATCGCCGCCTCGCAATTGGGAGAGGAGGTGCTCTATGCCTAGATTTAAAGGCGTCACAGAACGAGACCGCCGCAGCCTGAGAAGCGCCGACAGCCGCCGCATTATGAAGCGGCTCATCGGCTATTTAAATCAAGACAAACTCTATATGGCCCTGGCCATCCTCTTTACGGCCATCGCCACCATTATCGACATCTTCACGCCCTGGATCTTAGGGCTGGGGATCACCAATATTTTCGACTCCGTAAAGGCGGGGCGGGGAATCGACTACGGTTATTTAAATCGCATCGCCCTCATTCTCCTCGCCATGTATATTACCTCCTCGATCTTCTACTTCTTCCGAGGCCGCATCCTCGTAAAGATCACCCAAAAAACCGTCTTTACCCTGAGAAAAGAATTCTCCGAAAAGATTCAGCGCCTCCCCGTGGCCTATTTGGACCGCTTTACCGTGGGGGATCTCCTCTCCCGCATGACCAACGACATGGAATCCGTGGTCAACAACATGCGGCAAAACATCGCCCAGATCATCAGCGCCGTGGTCACCATCATCGGCACCTTGGCCATGATGCTCTACATCGAGCCCCGGCTCACGATTATTTCCTTGATCGTGCTGCCCGTAAGCGCCTTTGTCACGGCGAAAGTCGCCGGCATCAGCCAGCGCTACTTCCGCGCCAAGAGCCACGACATGGGCCGGGTGGACGGCTACATGGAAGAAATCATCACGGCCCAGGAAGTGGTAAAGAGCTTCACCTTCGAAGACCGGTCAATGACGGAATTTAATGCCATTAACGACGCCCTCTACGACAACGCCTACAAAGCCCAATTTATCAGCGGCGAAATCATGCCCCTCATGGGCTTTATCTCCAACCTGGGCTACGTGGCCATCGCCGTCTTCGGCGGATTCTTGGTCTTGAACGGCGCCATTACCGTCGGGTCCATCCAAGCCTTCTTCCAATACTCGAGAAAGCTCAACCAACCCATCAGCGGCATGGCGGAAGTGGTGGGCGCCTTGCAATCGGCCATCTCCGCCGCCGACCGCATCTTCCACGTCCTCGATGGGGAAGAAGAGGCGGAAGTTGAAGACGCCGCCCCCTTGGATAAACTAAAAGGCGAAGTCACCTTCGACCACGTGCGCTTCGGCTACGAGAAAAACCAAGTGGTCATCGACGACTTCTCCCTTCACGTCAAGCCCGGCGAGACCGTGGCCATTGTCGGGCCCACCGGCGCCGGAAAAACCACCCTCATCAATCTTTTGATGCGCTTCTACGAGCCCGATCACGGCAGCATTTCCGTCGACGGCGTAGACATTCGCAAGCTAACCCGCGAAAATTTGCGCAGCCACTTCGGCATGGTACTTCAAGACACCTGGCTCTTTTCAGGTTCCATTAAAGACAACATCGCCTACGGCAAAGAAGGCGCTACCGACGAGGCCATTCGTGCCGCCGCCAAGGCCACCTACGCCGACAACTTTATCCGCACCCTGCCCAATGGCTACGACGAAATCATCACCGAATCCGGCTCGGAAATCTCCCAAGGCCAGCGGCAACTGTTGACCATCGCCCGGGCCCTCATCTCCGATCCCGACATCTTAATCCTCGACGAAGCCACCAGCTCCGTGGATACCCGCACGGAAAAACTCATCCAAAAAGCCATGGATCGCCTCATGCACGGCCGCACCAACTTCGTCATCGCCCACCGCCTCTCCACCATCGTCGGTGCCGACGTGATCCTCGTTTTAAAAGACGGAAACATCGTGGAACAGGGGGATCACCACAGCCTTATGGCCCGAAAGGGCGAGTACTACGAACTCTACCACAGCCAATTTGAAGGAAAAGAAATTTAACTGCAAAAACTTTTCTCCTCACTGAATAAATTTCACAAGCGCGGGTAAGAATAAAATAACATCATTAATAGGACTCATTCGAAAGGAGATCTTTCATGTTATTTTGGTTAATTTTCGGCGCACTGGCCGGCTGGATCGCAAGTAAAATCATGGGCAAAGACGAATCCATGGGCGCTGTGGCAAACATCGTCACCGGGATCGTCGGTTCCTTTATCGGCGGCTTCATCGCAAGCAATGTCTTCCACATGGGCAAAGTATCCGGCTTCAACATCTACAGCCTGATCATCGCCGTCATCGGCTCCGTAATCCTCTTGTGGATCGTGAATGCAGTAAAAAACAGAAAATAAGGCAAGAAAAGGGGCTTTTGAACAAGCCTCTTTTTTCTTGCCCTTGTTTTCTGTTAAAAAAGACGGATCTTTTCGGGATTTTCTTTTTTCGCTCACTTTTGGCTTAGATTTTTTATTGCGTCACCAACAGATTAGCGTGTTGAATTCTATTACGATTAAAATATGTTCTTTTATGGGTTTGAGACCTGGGAAGGGCCTAGGGCGTTGCGATTCGCCCTGGAATGGCAACACTTTTTTGGACACTTTTCTTAAGGTGTCAACTGTAAACGGTCTTTGTCTTCCACTGCTTTCTTTGTCCTGTATGCGAGCGGAGTCATGTTTTCAAGGCTTGTGTGCACTCGGTCGTTGTTCCACCACTGCACATAATCGCTGAGTTTTTCTCTTAACTCGTTAAGGCTTTGAAAGGTTTCTCTCTCTAAAAACTCGGTTTTGAAACTTTTAAATATGTTTTCTGCCACGGCGTTGTCGTATGGATTGCCAGGTCGGCTTAGGGATCGTTTGATGCCGTTTGCTTTTAAGATGGCACAAATGGTGTTGTTGTCGAATTCTTTGCCTCGATCGGTGTGAAAGTATTGGACAGCGTCGAGGGGGTAGGGAATGGTGCTAAATGCTTCCTGAATAAGGGCAGCGTCGCGACGAAGACTGCAGGAGTAGCCGATGACTTCGCGATTGAAAAGATCAGTAATGGCACAAACGTAGGCCCATCTCTGATTGATGCGAACATAGGTCAGGTCGGAAACGATGACTTCCAGCGGCTTGCGATGACTGAATTCTCGGTTGAGAACGTTGCGTACTTTCTCTTCGTTTTTCCTGGTCGGGTGGTGTCTGTATTTTGCTTTGGTGTAGACGGATACCAAGTGAAGTTTCTTCATGATGGCGCGAATTCGTCGCCTAGAGGCGACGATGTTTTCTGCTTCTAACTTACTTTTTATCCTGCGCGCGCCATAGACGTTATGACTTGCGCGAAAGATGGAGTGAACCTTGATCTCCAGCTCGATGGCCTCATCGGTAAGAGGCTTCGGCCGGTAATAGTAAGCGGAACGGCTGATTCCTAACACTCTGCAAAGCGCTGATACCGGGTATTTGTGCTTCAAACGATCGATGACGTATCGTTTTTCTCCGCAAGTATCAGCGCGGCCTGCTTTAAAATGTCATTCTCCATCTTGAGTCGTTGAATCTCTTTACGCAAGGCAATCTTTTCCTGATCCGATTCACTCAACGAAACCGTCTCTTTGAAGGTCCCGGTGGTGCGGAATTGACTAACCCAGCGGTCAAAAGCTGAAGGGGTTAACGAATATTTCTGAATGATCTCTTGCCGACTCATGCCTTCCTCGTATAGGTCCACCACGTGCTGCTTGAACTCGTCTGAGAAGACTCTTCTTTTTCTAGGTGCTTTATCCATTTGATCCTCCTTGTTGATCATAAGATACCACACCTTAAGGAAACTGTCCTAATTATTGTAACCTATCCAGCCCTCTGCCCCTTCCCCAGGGCCCCATCCCACTCCACCCTAACGCTTTCTAAATGTGCGAAGCCCTGACGGGCTTCGATTCCTGTTGGGATTCTTCGACATTTAAAGACAATGAATTGAGTGAGCTGTCTTCGATTCCATACGATGGATTACCCGACTCACATTCTTCTTTCCGCGACGCGTCCCAATTAGCAGAAAATGCCGTAGGCATTTTCTTACAGCTTAAGCGCGGCCAAAAAAGGGGTGGGGGCCCCGGGGGCGGGGAAAATGCGGCCTTCTAAGGTGGACCCATTGATTTGGACACGTCAACCCCTATGCGTTGAGTAGTGTTGAGCCGTATTCGTATGGCGTCATGTC
>NZ_JAOQJD010000020.1:0-20321 GCF_025566985.1 Aedoeadaptatus acetigenes | reverse complement strand
AAATTCCTCATTTTTACCCCCTTTCTCTTAATTTTTCAATAAAAAAAGAATTAAGAAGTACATATTTCACTAAAATAGTGATTAAGTGTTCTCCTTAATTCTATTACTCCGGCTGCTAATTTATACTTCTTATATTGACGGACTGCAAAGCAGTCCTTTTTCCGCTCTTCAAGTTCTTCAAACATGATGTCGATAATGTTTTTATAGCTTTCGTCCTCTTCACTTACCTGAGAATTGTCGATCATATCCACTAGCGTTCCAAAGTTACGATCTTTCTCTTCAAGTTCAAATACGATGTAGGCAATTAATGCACAGTAAAGTAGACGTTCTGCTTTAACCCAAAAGTCTTCTCCTGAGTGACTGCCTTCACCTTTTGTATTAATCATCAAAGTATTTACAAGCTTTAAGATGTCTTTTTCTGTTCTTACATAGGCGAAAGGATTATAGTGCATGGACTTTTTAAAGTTGATTGTATTAAACACTCTAATTTGATAAGCTTCACGAACTGCTTTCTTCTTGCCTTTTTTATCTTTTTTAGTCACGATCTTGCCACGAGCAAGCATTTTTCCCGTCTCCGTCAAAAGACTGCCTTTCGGGTCTGTTATAACGTAGGAGCTATGCTGTTGCATAATATTAGGTTTTACATAGAAGCGTGTTTTACCTGAGCCGGAACCGCCGATTACCAGAACATTTTTATTTCTCTCGAACTTCTTTTTAGTTACCGGCATTCTTTCTTCCATAGTTAATGATTCTGTCTTTGTCAGAATAATATTCTCGTCAGGATCGCTGCTATTAATGTATGGCTTGATATCTTTATGATCTGCCCATTTAGCAGATCCATATTCTTCGCCTTTTCGAAACTTCTTCGCATTTTTAGCTTTCTGCCATACGATAATTCGAATGAGTACACTTGCAGCTAAGGCATAGAGTGTAAATTTTCCCAAGGGTATAAGTGGAATTTCAGTATTAAAACACATCGCCAGATTTTTAAATGCAAACCCAAAGGAAACACGATCGATTAAAAAGAAAAGTCGATTAAAGAAAAAGAAAAATAGTATATAGGGGAAAATCAACGCAAACAGCGTTTTCTTATTGACTTCTCTCAAATCCTGTATTTTAGAATCCACATAATCCTGAATGTCTTTTGAAATTTGATTGATAATATCCATAAATAGCCCTTTTTAAGTAAAAGAATGGGAAGAGGGAATATCCCCCTTCCCATCAAGTACTATCTTATCTTGCAATGTGAACGGTAACCGTTCTATTGTCTTTGTTCCACTCAATGTCTTGGTTAATACCGTCATCGGTATTGCCATTGGTTACTTCGAATACCTTCGAAATATCTGTTAACGGTACAAAGATTCTGTCTTGTACGATTTCAGGTTTCGCAGAAAGTTCTACCGATTTTCCGGCAACCTTAATGGTCTTACCTTCGTCGATATTGATTTTTGCTTCCATACCGTCTTTGGTGAAGGTAGCAGTTCTTGTTCCATTATCCCACTTAACATCGGCACCTAGTACGTTAGCTACATACCGGAGCGGTAACATGGTTCTGCTGTTTCGAATAAAGGGGCTAACGTCCATTTTGTAGATCTTAGTGTCTTTATTCGTTGCTTGTGCATATTTGTTGGAATTAACCATAAAGACATATTTTAATGCAGTGTATTCTTTGTCTTTGCTAATGGTTTCCTCTTCGATCAAGGTTCCGCCAATTGCTTTTTCTACCTTGTCGATAAAGTCTTTTAAGGACTTGATGTTTTTGCCGAGCAACCCATTGATATGCTTGTCATCGAAAATAAAGTTTTCGTAAGGTTTCAAGGTTTCTTTTAAATCCTTGATTGCTTGTTTTACTTCATCATCTTTAGCATCTTTTTTGGCAAAAATATCTTTAGCCTTCTTAATAACTTCATCGAGTTTTTTGTTTTCTTGTTCGCTTAGGCGTTTACGATCGACTTTATCCGCTCTATCAAGTTCTTTCTTTAGTTCCTTCTTCAGTTCGGAAAGGTTGGAATCGTGGTTTGCCTTTGCTTCTTCACGTAGTTTAGATAGCTCTTTATCTTTTTCAGCACTTGCTGTTTTTTCAGTTTTCAGGCTATCTTGAAGCTTCTTCACTTCATCGGCAAGTTTTGCATTATCAGCTTTTGCTTGTGCTAATGCTTCTTCAGCTTTCTTTAAAGCGCTTGCGTCAACGGACTTACCGTCGATCAAGTCTTTAATTTTTGCTTCAAGGTCTTTTACATTACCTTCTAGCTTTTTAGCGTTTGCTTCAAGTTCAGTAATCTTAGCCTCTTTGTCGGCGAGTTCTTTTGCTAAACCTTCTTTTTCCTTATTCAAGGCGTCTTTTGCGTCGTTGTTATCTTTAATTGCTTTTTCTAACTCTGCGATCTTAGCGGTGTCTTGATTACCTTTTGCTTTTTCGTCGGCAAGTTGTTTTTCAAGGTCTTTACCTTTCGCATCTCTGCTGGCAATTTGATCATTCAGTGCTGCAATTTTATCAGCAAGTTCTTTTTTGAGGTTATCAAGTTCAGATTTGGAATCTAACAGATTTTTGTTAGCTTCTCCTAAATCCTTCTTCATTTCATCGAGCTTCGCTTGCAGTGCTTTAATGAGTTCGGATTGGCTTCCGACTTTATCATTCAATTTACCGATTTCGGCTTCTTTTTCTGCAATTGCTTTTTCTAGTGCGCTAAGGTTATCTGCGAGCTTTTGATTTTCTGCTTTTGCCTTTTCTAATTGATCTTGGAGAGCTTTCATAGTTTCGGCATCAACAGCTTTACCACTAATTAGATCTTTAATTTTTGCTTCAAGGTCTTTTACATTACCTTCTAGCTTTTTAGCGTTTGCTTCAAGTTCAGCAATTTTAGCTTCTTTGTCGGCGAGTTCTTTTGCTAAACCTTCTTTTTCCTTATTCAAGGCGTCTTTTGCGTCATTGTTATCTTTGATCGCTTTTTCAAGTTCAGCAATCTTCGTGGCGTCTTGATCGCCTTTTGCTTTTTCAGTAGCTAATTGTTTTTCAAGGTCTTTGCCTTTAGCATCTTTATCTGCAATTTGACCGTTAAGATTAGTGATCTTGGCTTCTAATTCTTTTTTAAGATTTTCTAAGTCGTTTTTAGATTTAGCAAGCTCTTTGTTTGCTTCTTCTAGATTACCTTTCAGCCCATTGAGCTTTTCTTGAAGTTGCTTAATGACTTCGTCGAGATCGCCAATTTGCTTATTGAGTTTGTCAATCTCAGCCTTTTTGTCATTAATTGCTTTTTCAAGCTCAGCAATTTTAGCCCTGTCTTGTTCGCCTTTCGCTTTTTCAGCAGCCAGTTGTTCTTCAAGTTTGCTAAGTTCGCCTTTTTTGGCGTTCAATTGATCTTCCAGGCTTTTAATTTCGGCATTCAGATCTTTTACTTTTACAGTAACAGCTTGACCGTCTTCGCTAACAGTAATGTCATCAGTAGAGAGTAACTTGTAACCAAAGAGTTCAGGAATTTCCGTCAATTTAATTTTACTTCCGGATTCAACGGACATTTCTTTTGTAGCTACAGTTTTACCGGATTCGTCAACGTAGTTAAGAGTAACCTTAACAGCTGCTTCTTTTACATTAACCGTTACGTCATAGTCTTTACTTAACTCTTTAAATTCGACAGGTACGTCTACTTCTTTCGTCGATTGATCTTTAAATGTGATTTTTGCTTTCGCATTTTTCCTTTCCGCCGGTAAAGTTACAGTGATAGCTCCGGTTTGCTTTCCAACCTTACTGGTGTCTACAGGAGTCTTTTCTTCGATTTTAACTCCTTCTTTCGGATTGGTAATCGCTTGGGTTAAGTCTGCCTTTTCGCCGGGCTTAACTGTTAATTCCTTGATTTCAGGTGTATATGCTGTACGCTCAGGTCGAGATACAACGTCTACCTTTGCACCTTCAGGCAGATTGTCAATGGCACCTTTAATATCGTCGTCGCTTTCTGATTTCGCTGTATTAACAGTCGGATCAGTCGGTGCCTCACCTTTTAAAACATACCAGAATCCATCTTTTTCACCATTGTTAGGATAGGTTCCTTTAGGAGCAGTAACATCTTCGATATAGTTAGATTTCGAAGACACCTCTTCTGCCCCTACAATTCGATATAGATCTCCCAAATATTCAGCATTTGGACTACTCTTAGATACTGTTACTCTTCCATTTTTTATAACTTCAACTTGACTTATATCAGCTAAAACAAAGGAATGCATTCTAATTTCTGGAGAAAAATAGTCTCCCTTTGGATAAGCGTCGTTGTCAACAATATAATCTGCACCAGTTGTATAAAGTGTACTTGGCAGTTCACCACTAACTGGACCACCGTAACTTGCTTCAAAGTACTTTTGATATGGTTGAGATAGTTTTACCATATTTCCAGGCACAATAGTGGCTTTTAAATATCCATCAACTTTAATACCCGGAAAACCGCCTCCTATTTCCCCAATGCCTTTATATACTCCATAGTTTCCATTAGTAGCAAATGATCGGATGTCTCCCAGTTTAGGTTCTCCGGACTCTGTTTTACTTACATTATATTTTCCCCATATATACTGTTTTGATTGAACGTTCTTGTTTGTACCTGACTCTACCTTTGCTCCTTGATTAGCTCCTTGAGCAAAACTTTGAATAGGTAAGCTCGGTGCAAGCATTAATCCCGCAAGTGCCAAACTAAGTGCTTTCTTTCGTGTAATTTTTTTCACCATTATTATTTCCTCCTTGGATAGTTAACTAATATTTATAATAAAAGGCTTTCGCCTGAATTTTAGTTTCGATTCATTCCTCGGTCTTTTTGTTTTAACTTATCTTCTCTACTATTAGCTGCTTTTTCTCGTAATTCATCACGAATTTCTTTAGCAGCATTATAGCGTTCTTTATAAGGTTTCCTGTCGCCTTCACGCTCTCGTTTTGCCTCTAAACCTTGATATGTCCTTTTTAGAACCTGATCGACTTGTTTAGTGTCTTTAGCGTGAAAGTACAGTCGAAACTTTTCATCATCAATAGGTGCAACGGCAAATTGAATGCCTTCCTTATCACAGGCTTTTACTAACTCTTCTTGTAAATCTGTAGAGATAACCTGTTCTTGATCAAGTTGACCATTCATTTTCTGTCGTTCCTCCCATATTTTCATGTCGTCATACGTGGCTTTTTGTACTGGCGATGAACTGATATTTGTAAAAAGCTTTCTGGATAAATCCAGAAAAAACATTACTTTACGTCTATCATGCACACTATCAGCTAAGCCTTCTTGTATGCCCATTCCCATGAGATCACCTACCTACGAGTTATAATTTGATTTTCTTGCTGCCAACTATCGATTGTTCTTTTGACTGCAAGTAGGAAATCTTCCCACATTTCATCAGGATCGTCATATGAAGCAAAGTCTATACCGACGGTTCCTAATGCTTTTTCGTAAATTTCAGGATCAACATCATTCCACGAGTTCTTTAATTCAACTTCACGAATAAACTCATTTGCGGAAAGAGGTTGCCACTCATCATAGTCCATTCCTTTAAACGATACGCACCACTCCTTTGGGTCTTTCGCACTCTTAAAAACACGGTCTAACAAAAAATCATTAATCATCTAAATTCACCCTTCTTACGTCGTACAACGAGAAGTATTAGCTTCCCTCACTATCTATGCTATACGGACAAAACGCCCAAAACGGACAAAAAACGGACAAAACGGACAAATTTAAAAATACCTTTTAATGTAACGGTCGTGTATTTTACGGGCATAGCTTTCATCATTACTCCCCATTTCTCCGGATATCCGCTTCCAACTAGATTTGTCGATATATCGTCTTGTAAAAACATAGCGGACTCGATCGTCCTCGATTGTCGATATAAATGACTCAATTTTATAAAGAGATTCGACTGATTTATTCAGCCTTTGTGTTAATAGCTTCTTCAAAGCAGTCGTGTAGTCTGATTGAGTTTCCCTACCACGAATTGTTATGTGCATTTTCTGAAAAGGAAACGAGCTATTCGAACCGACGACAGTATCTGTAACCTCTGCGTCGAGATTATCTAGTCGTTCAGAAAGTAATTTAATTTCCCGCTTTAAACAGTGATACTGGCTTAATTGATCTTTCGTTAATGTTAAGTTCGGCAAAATCCTTGCTCCTTTCCTCATAACGTAAGCCGACCGGTAAACGCATAAAGCGTTCGTCTGCTTTTTGTTTTTCTTCCATGCTCTGATAGATCATTCTAAAGTTCGCTCTTTCCTGAGCGATATTTTGTGATAGGCAGCAATTTTGAAATCCTAATCTTCTAGCAGCTTCTGCCGTCATAGAATCTTCAGATTGTAGCCAATTCATAGCTTCAATTTCACGAGACGCACCAAACCGTTGTATTGCTCTCTGGACTAGTTGCCATGCCTCAGACCAATCTTTATTCGGCAAAGATTTGGGACTGCACAACTCGTAAATGTCGGATATAGCCGGAGGGAACCTCTCGGTATTAATCCAAAACTCAATAGCGAGTCTTCTTTTTTCAGGATCCAGTACCGACAATTTGCGATGCCACAACTCCATCATTGCGTGATCAGTTAAAAATTTATATTGTGGATAAGCCGCTTTTAGCACACTTAAACATTCCGCTACAGCCCTGTCGTCATCACTAATTGTCATGACACACCTCCACGCCATTCATAAAAGTCCGCCACTTCATCGACAACAGTTTTAGGTGTATGATTCATAGTATTTTGCTGATGAACCGGTAATATTCTTTTCCAACCGTTCACCATGGACTGCTTGAGGACATCGATCATTTCTTTTTCCGTCGAACCTATCTCCTTTAATTCGTCAAGAAACATTGGCAATATAGACGGAGTTATAGCAGCACCTAACTCTTTTCGATAAGCAATAAAGTTAAATAATGCGTCCTGAAGTTCAAAGTTTGAGGTAAAGAAAAATACGAGATTCGTAATTTCATTCTCATCTGATTCCTCGTTTTTTTCGACTGAATTAAATTTTTGACTTCCCCCGGCGATTTCTTTATTGGGGTTATTTATACTATGTTTTAGATTAATACTTTCTTTATCTCTACTTTCTTTATTATATAAAGCAGTCTTTTTGACTGATCTGGTCATTCCGTTTAACTGATTTGGTAATTCAGTTTGACTGATCTGGTCATTCGCTTTGACTGATCTGGTAATTCCTTTTGACTGATCTGGTAATTCATCTTGACTGTATGAATCCTCTGAGCAGTCATTTTGAAGACCCTGTTCATTCATTTTGACTTCATCATTTTGTGGCACTGGATCCTCTGGAGCTTGTTCATTTTCACCAAAAACTATTTTTTCGATTGCGTCGTAGTGAAGCTTTAAATATCTCCTTTGTGGAAAACCGTCGAACTTGACTGAAAGTATTCCCATATCTTCAAATTCTTTAAGTAGCCTGTATTGCTTCGATTGCGAGAAACCGGACATGTTTTCTATTGAGCTGACTGTTTGATAAAACCAACCCTCATCGTCGCCTTTTTTAGAAAACATCTCTTCTCCTTCAGCAAGAATGCTAAGAAGATAGGCTCTGTCTAATCCGAGAACTTTCAAAACTTTACGATTAATCGCAATAAATCCTGACCACCCAAGAAGAAGTTGTTTTAGGCTATTTTGCATATACAAGATCCTCCTTAAAAAACGAAAGATCTTTCTAATTCTTCCGCAAACTCTATAAGATCATCAGGCTGTTTACAGTGCAAGAATCTCCACTCTCGAAATTCCTTTGTTGAAATCAATCCGTATTCAACAGCTTCATTTATCGTGGCTAAAGCATCTGAATAGCTTTCGTACCACTTATAAACGTTATAGTCATCTGTATAAAACCACGTTTTACTTTCTCCGGGCATCATAATCTTTTCGACCGAATCATCAATTATTAGTCTCTCAATAGTAACGTCATCATAATCGATTGAATCCCAGTTTATTAAGTCATTTAAACAATATGCTTTCATATGACTTCCTCCAATTCATTCAAAGTCCTCCGGCACATGTCACGTGTCTCAATAAGGCTCTTTATAATATCTTCATTCCAATTGCATTTGCACTTGTCGTTAAGGGCGAGATCGACAGCGAAAATAACGCTAACCAGTTTTAGTCTTATATAGTTCGCTCTTTCTTTTGAGGTTACTACCATAGCCAACCACTATCTTTCCAAGTAGTCATTTAGAGCTTTTTTCGTGATAATTCTCTTTTGTGGTGTCACTTGCTTATAATCAAGTTCTCCACTTTCCATGAGGCGGTATAGCTGAGTCCTTCCGATACCGCTATATCTAGCAGCTTCTTTTACGGACAAACCATATTTGTTATTTTCAACTAATAGATTTTCTATATTTTGTAATTGCTTTTTAACTTCATTAAATCCAACGTCATTCAATGCAACTGCTTCCATATTTAACTCCTTATTTGTCGTTGTTTAGCATAAAACAACATAGTGATTTAACAATAATTTCAACTCGGTAACGCCAAAAAAGAATTAAGAAAAATGTACATCTTATTTTGCAATCCGTTCTATATCTCGAACTTTTGCAGTAAGAAATATTCTGTCACATCAGAAATACCTAAAATGTAGGATATCTTTAGGATTTCACTTGTTTTAAACTCTGTTAAACCATTTAATTTATTGGACAGTGTACTTACAGGAATTCCTGTATTTTTAGACAACGAACGAATGGTAAATCCCTTTTCAGCCATTAGTCCTTTTAATTTATTGTAGGATACTTCCATAATATTTCCTCCTTTGGACAGTTCTATATCTCGAACATACATTTATATTAGCAATGCTATAATTAAATGTCAACCTATATTTCGAACTTTTTTCTTTTTATTACGTGCAACGATTGAAATTTCGAACACCCTTTGATAGACTATATGTACAGGAGGTTGTTAGATGAAAAAACAAGAAAATCTAAAAAACTTTGGTGCCAGAGTTAAAAAGGCTAGGCTCTCCAAAGACTGGTCTCAGGAAGAACTCGCTAATAAACTTGGTACTAGTAAAAGTGTTATCTCCGGATATGAGTCTGGACGTAATGATCCAGCATACTCTATGGCACTTAAAATAGCCGAGAAATTAAATGTTTCTATAAACTGGCTCTTCTATGGCAATGAAGACTTTAATAATATTACTAATGCCATAAATCCACCTTCCACGAAGCAATACCCTTTAATAGGAACCATTGCTGCAGGTGTACCAGTTTTAGCTGAAGAGAATATAGAAGAATATATTAGCCTAGATAAAAAAATCAACGCTGATTTTTGTCTTAGAGTCTCTGGTGACTCAATGGTGCTTTCTTACATTTTTGATGGTGATATAGTCTTTATTAGGCAGCAACCTGACGTCGAAAATGGCGAAATCGCTGCTGTTCTTATCGATGACTCTGCGACATTGAAGAAGGTCTACAAGCATGGAAATGATGTAGTTGAACTTCGAGCAGAAAACCCAAAGTATAAACCTATGCTTTTTGATAACCACTCAAACATTTCAATTATTGGTAAAGCTGTTTATAAATTAAGTAAGATATAACTGATTTATAGTAAGTAAATAAAAAAGCCTCCAGTCGACTGACTGGAGGCAAGCACCTTCGCATGAAGGTACTGGTGACACATTTATCTTATCATGCGAAAGTGCCTATATCAAGATTTGTAAGACTTTACTTTCTAGATATGAGGTGACATTATGAAAAAAATCAAAAGAGCCAATGGTGACGGAAGTATCTGGACAGAAATACGCAATGGACGAGTTTATTATCGTGGAGCTGTCACAATTGAAGTAGATAATAATGGCAAAGCAATTAGAAAAACCGTCGGCGGGTATGATCGCCAAACAGTCGTTAAAAAGCTACGAGAATTTCAGGTCTTAGCAGATAAAAATATTCTTATCGAACCTTCAGATGAAGTTTTCGCAGACTATTTTAAACACTGGATCTTTTCTTCCAAAAAAGAAAAAATTATGCCAACAAGTTTTCAAAAATATGAAACGGAATATAGATTACGAATTAAAAATTCTACACTTGCTAAAATCAAAATGAAAGACTTAAAAGCAACTCACCTACAATACCACTTTGATGATTTACAAAAAAAATATCCACTCCCCACAATACAAAAAAACTATAGAATTATAAAGCATTGTCTTGACTTCGCAATGAATCATGAAGATATTTATAAAAATCCCATTGCCTCAGTCACGATACCCAAACGCAATTCGAAAATAAAAAAACGATCTATGCCTATGACGGCAGAACAACAACAAAAATTTGTTTCCAATTTAAAAAACACTTCTCTAGATAATTTCATATATATGTCGCTTGCCACTGGTGGTCGTCTTGCCGAAATTACAGCACTAACTTGGGAAGACTATACTGGACACTCTATTATAATCAATAAACAATATAGAAAAAGTGCTGAGATTAAGGAAAATGGAGAAAAAACCTGGCACAGAGAAATAAGCGTTCCCAAAAGCGACACCAGTATACGAGAAATACCGGTTACAGATACTACTATAAAAATGTTGAATCGCCAAAAGGAAATTACCTTAAATTTAAAACGAGACTCTGACCATTTTATAGACCGGAATTTAATCTTCCCAGACGATAAGGGAAATTATATTGAAAGTAAGCGTCCCACAAGAAGAGTTAAAACAATTTGCGAAAGTATCAATCTACCTACTTTTACATTCCATGAGCTTCGCCATAGTTATGCTACTAGGCTTTATGAACAAGGCGTTCCTGTTCGAACTATTCAATTGCTGTTGGGACATTATGATATACGAACAACGGAAATTTATGTAACAGTATTAGATGATTCTAAAAAATCGGCAGTCGATTTATTAGACGGCATTATATGAAACTATGCTTTCAGTGTGCAACGGAGTGTGCAACCGTTCGAGATTATTTGAGATAAAATGAAAGCCACTTGCTATTTCAAAAATAACAAATGGCTTAAACATGCGGTTTCAAGATTATTTGAAACCCTTTGAAATTGTATGGTGGAGACGGCGGGGGTCGAACCCGCGTCCGAGAACTCTTCCACCGAGGTTTCTCCAAGCTCAGTTTTTCTTTAAATTTCCCTTAAGGCGAAAAGAAAAACAAAAGGTCGCATTAAGGTAGCTTCATGAATTCCGGCATCGGGGCAAAGCTTGACCGATGACGTTTCACCACTGATTTGACACTTCCCTAAGCCGTGGTCCTCTTAGTTCCGTGGGTAGCGTAATTTACGCTGCCAGTGCTACGTTGTTTTCGTTAGCATTTAATTTTTTGAGCCATTTTTACGTTGCCTGACTCATCAACGGCTTGCTACCCCGGGTTCCGAATCCCCGTCGAAGCCATTTCGTCCCCATAGGTATCTACCAGAATATCGTTTTTTGCCCTATCTGTCAATCGCTCGCGAAAAAAGACCCGGCACTGCCGAGTCTCGTCTCAATTTGTCGTATCGAAGTTTTCCACCAAATCGCCGCCTTTGGTGTAGAGGTAGTGGTACAATCCGCCCTTGGCCATGAGCTCTTTGTGGTTTCCACGCTCCACAATGCCTTTGTCTTTTTCCATGACCAGAATGGTGTCGGCGTTTTCCACGGTGGAGAGCCGGTGGGCGATGGTAATGGAGGTGCGGCCTTCGGTGAGAGCGTCCAGGGAATGTTGGATGATCATTTCGCTTTCGTTGTCCAGGGCCGAGGTGGCTTCGTCCAGAATCAAGATAGACGGGTTTTTCAAGAAAACGCGGGCGATGGAGATCCGCTGTTTCTGTCCGCCGGAAAGCTTTACGCCCCGCTCGCCCACGTGGGTTTGGAAGCCCTCCTCCAGATCCATGATGAAGTCGTAGGCGTTGGCCAGCTTCGCCGCTTCCATGACTTCCTCGTCGGTGGCTTCCGGGCGGCCGTAGCGAATGTTTTCCATGACATTGGTGTTAAAGAGGTACACGTCTTGTTGCACCATGCCGATGCTTTTTCTCAGGCTCTGTAAGGTAAGGTCACGCACGTCGTGGCCGTCGACTTTCACGGCGCCGTGATCCACGTCCCAAAAGCGGGGAATGAGATTGCAGATGGTGGTTTTTCCCGCGCCGGATGGGCCCACCAGAGCCACTTTCTCTCCCGGGTGAATGGCCAGATGGAAGTCGTCCAGCACCTTGAATTTGCCTTCGTAGGAAAAGTCCACGTGCTCGAAGGCGATGGCGCCCTCGGCGTCCACCAAGTCCACAGCGCCGGCTTTGTCCTTAATGTCGCTTTCCGTGGCCATGATTTCGTTGAAGCGCTCAATGCCGGTGAGGCCTTTTTGGAAGGTTTCGGTGAAGTCGATAATGCGCCGCACCGTGGCCACCATGGTGGTCACGTACATAATGTAGGCCACCATGTCGCCGGGGAGAATTTCCCCAGCCATCATGCACCAGCCCCCGGCGATAATGACGATGAGATACATGATGCCGTCGAAGTTTCTGGTCACGGCGTTAAAGCCCGCCATGGCCTTGTAGTATTCACGCTTGGTTTCTAAAAAGCGGGTGTTTTCGTCGTCGAAGCGGGCCTGTTCGATGTCTTCGTTGGCGAAGGATTTCGTGACGCGGATGCCGGAGATGGAATCTTCGATGGTGGCGTTTAAATCCCCCATTCTGGCCCGCTGCTTCCGCTGCGCTTCCAGCATGCGGATGCGAAATTTCCTGGCCGCCACGAGCATAATGGGGATCATCAAATAAAGGACCAAGGTGAGCTTCACGTGAATGGATACGAGGATCACGAAGGTGGTAATGACTTTTACCGCGGCGATAAAGTATTCTTCCGGCGCGTGGTGGGAAAATTCCGTAATGTCGAAGAGGTCGTTGGTGATGCGGCTCATGATCTGGCCCACTTGGGTGTCGTTGTAGAAAGAGGCGCTCAAGGTCTGCAGATGATTGTACACGTCCCGGCGCATGTCTTTTTCGATGTTCGCCCCCATCATGTGGCCGATGTTGGTCATGTAGTAGGCGGCGATAATTTCCACGGCCTTAATGACGAAAAATAATAGGGCCAATCGGGCGATTAAATGGGGCGTAATGAGGTTGATGTCTTTTACGCCGAGATTGGTTAAATGGCGCAGGATCATGGGCAAGGTAATTTCCGAAACGGTGGTGAGCCCGGCGCATAGAAGATCGGTAAACAAAATGCCTCGATACGAGGCAAAGTAGGGTTTAATGGATTTAATTTTCGAAGAAAATGTCATAACACACCTTTCTGTCGGTTTTTAAAGAATCAGAGAAATGAAATAAAGTGCCAGTAAGTGGGCGGGATAGAAAATGTAAAAGAACCAGCGGCCGCCTCGGCCCCGCTTGCCGTTGTATTGATAGATTAAAGGCAGAGACAGATACACCGTGCCATACAAGGGCGCTTCGAAGAAAAAGGCGATGAGGCCCATGAGCATGGTGCGTCGGCGATCGTTGCAGGCCAGATAAAGCAAGACCATGGCGATAATTCCCACGGAGCCGTAGTCGAATTTCAAGACTTCGGCGAGAATGGCCGCGGCGATAAAGAGCAACACGGCATAAGCTTGCTTCCCATTTTTGTCTCCGTCGAGGATTTTCTTCATCCCGACGATGGTGGCTGCCCCCAATGCCAATTCGAAGAGCACGTTTTGGTGATCCCAATAAAAAATCTGCCCGAAGAGGCCCAAATCGAAGGGCACTTCGGCGATGAAGGCAAAGAGCAAAAGTCTCTGAATTTGTTTTTTATAGTCCCCGCTAAGCAGCACGCCCTGGACGAGAAAAAAGCAGAAGATGGGAAAGGCGATGCGCCCGGCCAAAGTCGCGATGGTGGCGAGAAGGCTCGCCGTGGGAAGGTCCGACAGGACGGGAATGCCCAGGGAATTCACCACATAAGCCGGCGTAAAGCCCAGGCTGTTTAAGGCCACGCCCTGGCTCATGTGGTCGAAAAACATAAACACACAGGCGATCATCTTCAGGGCGTTGCCGGAAAGGCCCTTTTCCCTGTGCCATGCGGCCAAAAGGCTATCTTTTGCCTGAGGCGATAAAAGCCTATTCATCTTTATCCTCCAATAAATTCTGGTAGTCCATGTCGTAGGTCGCCACCAGGGCGTACTCCGGATGGTCTTTTTCCACCTTCCACTTTAATTCGGCGTCGATGTCTTTGGCCTTGCCCTCCAAATCCATGGGCAGAAGCACGTCGAAAATTAAATTCAGGCCGTCCTTTCGAGTGACGATGCGAAAATCGTGGAGATCCAGGCGGGAATCCACTTCCCGGAGCTTCTTCTTCACGTAATCGTAAAGGGCGTTGCTCCTCGGATCGTCGATGCGAATGGGATCGATGTGGATGGTCGTGGCCATGCGGTACTTGGCTTCGATGTCCCGCTCGATTTCGTCGATGTCCTGATGAATTTTCATGACGTCGTCTTGGCTGTTGACCTCCACGTGGAGGGTGAGAAATTGATTGTTGGCGCCGTAGTCGTGATACATCATGTCGTGGACGCCCAAAGCCACCGGATAACTCTTAATGTCTTTCATAATGGCGCGGACCAGCTCCGGATCGGTTTTTCTGCCCAAAAGGGAATCCACCGTCTCCTTCAGGCTGTCCCAGCCACTTTTTAAAATGATCCCCGCCACGATGAGGCCCATCCATCCGTCGATGTTCACGGAAAAAAAGTGATAGACCAGGAGGGAAAAAAGAACCGCCGCCGTGGCAAACACGTCGCCTCGGGCGTCGTAGCCCGTGGCCACGAGAAGCTCCGAATCCATGGCCTCGCCGAGAGCCACATTGTAGCGATACAAAAACACCTTCCCTACCATGGCAAAGATGAGAACGCCTACGGCGAGGGCCGATGTTTCCATGACCTCGGGGTGAAGGATGGTCTTTGCCGATTCCCACAAAAGGCTGAGCCCGGTCCAGATGATGATCAGGCTCACGAGAAAAGAGGCCAAATATTCCATACGGGCGTGGCCGTAGGGATGGTTTCTGTCCGCCGGCATGGCGGCAAAGTGAAAGCCTCCGAGGGCGATCACTGAACTCATTAAGTCCATGGTGTTATTTAAACCGTCGGCGATCATGGAAATGGCGCCGGCCAAGGTGCCGATGACGATTTTCGACAGGGCGAAGAGAAAGTTCAGCACGATGCCCAAAACGGCGGCTTGTCTGCCCATGGCGCTTCGCACGGCCTGATCTTTGGGATCCGGCATTTTTTTCTGTATCAGTTTATCCAGCATAAATTCCTCACATTAAAGGGCGCTCTGCGATTCCGGCCTCAGATCCATCTTCAGCTTCGTCATCTTCAGGCCCTGCATTTCGTTTACCGTAAACAGAATGTCGCCGTAGCGCACCACGTCCCCCTGCTTGGGAATGCGGTCCAAAAGCTCGATGACGAAGCCGCCGATGGAGTCGGACTTTTCGCTTTCCAAATTCATGTGGAAGTAGTCGTTAATTTCGTCGATTCTCAGCTCCGGATCCACTAAATACACGCCGCTTTCCAGAAAAATCACGGCGGAATTTTCCAAATCGTACTCGTCGTCGATATTGCCCACGAGCTCTTCCAAAATATCTTCCATGGTAATAATGCCGCTGGTGCCGGCGTACTCGTCAACCACCACGGCGATGGAGAGATTCCGCGCCTTGAGCTCGCGGAAAATGCGATCCGCCACGGCGCTTTCGCCGATAAAATAAGGATCCCGAAGGATTTCTCTCAGGCAAATCGTCTCCCCTTGCGCCAAGAGACGCACCACATCTTTCATGTACAGGATGCCGATAATGTGGTCGATGGAATCTTCGTAGACGGGAATGCGGCTGTACCGATTGTCTTTTAAAAGCTCAAAAATTTCCTCTTCCGTGGCCTCCACGTCCAGGGCCACCACAGAAGTGCGGGGCTTCATCATGTCCGAGGCCGTGGCCGAAGAAAAATCCAGGACATTGTCGATGTAGGCCCGCTCTTCCCGTTGCAGAACCCCTTCTTCTTCCCCCACTTCCACCAAGGTCTTGAATTCTTCTTCCGTAATGGTGGGGGCTTCGTCCACGTGGGAAAAAAGCCATTTCGTCACCAAGCCCGTTAAGGCCGACAACAGAAAGACCGCGGGTTTGAAGATCGTCGTGATCCTCGAAATGGGCTTCGACACTTTTCGGCTGATCATTTCCGGCTGTTGTTGGGCGGCGGTTTTCGGCAGCACCTCCCCGAAGATCAAGACCAAAATCGTCATGACCACCGTGGCTACCACCGGGCCGCTGGCGCCGAAAAGCTGCGTGAAAAACACCGTGGCCACCGCCGAAGAGGCGATGTTCACGATATTGTTGCCGATTAAAATGCTGGAGATCACATCTTGAGGTTTCTCCAAAAGCTTCAAGACGGTCATGCTTTTTTTGTCTCCTTCCGTGGCCCGTTGGCGCAGGCGAATTTGATTCACCGAGGTGAGCGCCGTCTCAGACGAGGAGAAAAAGCCCGATAAGGCGATTAAAATCGCAACAATTGGTATATATAGCCAAACATCTTCCATTTAATTCGCTCCCAAATTTCCTTCAAATACGTAGCGGTGATTTTTTACATCCAACACCTTGGCCCGAAGGGTGCCCATGTGCTCCGGCATAAAAGCGTTGGGATCCAAGACGATTTCCCGTTGCGCCGGCAAAAGCTTGAGTCCCGGAATGGACACGGCCTCCTGTGCCATGGAAAGGGCCGCCCCTTCCGGCAAAGGAAGGCGCCCCAAATTTAAACGCTCCAATTTCATGTGCACGGTGCCGTCTTTATGGGCCACAGGCTGCGTCTTTAAGACCAGCTCGCTCTTCATGCCGTAGGCCTGAACGGGTATGCGGAAATAAAAGCCGTCGGCGATAGAAAAGCGGGCGTCGCTGCCGCTTTCTTTCAACCCGCGGCGCAGGGCGCTTTCCAGGGCCTCTTTCGTCAAGGTGATTTCGTAATTCGATTTTTCTGTTGCCGCCGTTTCTTCCTCCTGAGGCAAATCCTCGGGCCGGGACAAAAGAAACAGGCCGAGAAGAACCATGAGGTTCACCGCCAAAAGCAAAAGAAACGCAATTTTCCACGGGCAATTGTGCATGGTACGCTCCTGTGATATGATTTTTTTGTACGCAATCGTACTACGTTTATCATACTATAATACGAAAAACAATTGTAGCAGTAAGGAGGATTTATGCTGGAAAAAATGAACACCCGGCGGTGGATCGCCGTGGGCGTCGCCGTGTTGATTCTTGGAATCAGCGCCATCTCAAGCGGCATCAGCGACAAGATCAACAGCGAAGCCCGCATGAAAAAAATGGAAGCATCCCTTATGAATGCCGTAAACGGCATGAACGAAGAAGTCATCGAAGAGGGCGATTCCGCCAAGCGCATCGCCGTGATCAGCGTGGAAGGCGCCATTATGAACGTGCCCCAAGCTTCTTTTCTAACCGAAAGCTACGACCACAAGGCCACCCTTAACGCCTTGGAAAATGTCTTTGAAGACGACACCATTAAGGGCGTGCTCTTGAAGGTGAACTCCCCGGGCGGCGGCGTCTACGAAAGCGCCGAGCTTCACAAGCGGATCAAAGCCATTGTGGATGCAAAAAAGCCTGTCTACGTGGCCATGGGCAACACCGCGGCCAGCGGCGGCTACTACATTTCCGCGCCGGCGACGAAAATTTACGCCGCCCCCTCCACCCTCACCGGCTCCATCGGCGTCATTATGGGGGGCACCAATCTTTCGGGCCTTATGGATAAATTGGGCATCGCCGATCAAACCATTAAAAGCGCCGCCCACAAAGACATCGGCAGCAACACCCGCCCCATGACCGACGAAGAGCGGGCCATTTTACAAAGCGTCGTCGACGATCTCTACGGCGAATTTCTGAACGTGGTCTCCCAGGGCCGCCACATGGACATGGCCACCCTGCGTCCCTTGGCCGACGGTTCCGTCTTTACGGGCAAGCAGGCCAAGCAAAAGGGCCTGGTGGACGAATTGGGCTATTCAGAAGATGCCCTCGCCGCTTTGAAAAAGGCCATCAAATGCGACAACCCCGAGGTCTTTAACTACACCAAGGGATTGGGCGACGGTTTCTTCGCCTCCCTCTTCAGCCAAAAGGCCTCGGACAAGGAATTGGCGGCCAAGCTCGTGCTCGGCGCCCTTGCCGACAACGACCGGCCCATGTACCTCTACGGAGGTGAATAATGAAAGGCCAACACTACGATCCCTTCACCGAAAAGAAAAAAGGCCTCTTTCATCGCGAGAAAGAGGTGCCAAAAGAGACGGAAACAAATGCCAAAGCCATGGCCGAGGCACTGAACAAAAACGTACACGAGAATTTTTCGGAAGCGCCTGCCCATTATGAGGCGAACATCCGAGATGAAGTTGAGCAAGAAGCTGAGGCGGAGGAAATAACGGCCGATGCGGCCGCAAGCGAGGAGAAAGTCGAAGACCCCGCGCCGGTTTCCGAGCTCCATCGCGCGCAAGACGGCACCTTCGATCCCAAGCCTGTAAGGCGTCGTTACAGCCACCCGATCTCCGCCATGGTGGCGGCGGGCTTTTGGATTCGCACCGTGGCCTTTTTAATCGACGCCGTCGTGGCCGGCGCCTTTGCGGGCATCTTCGCATCGCCCATTAACGCCCTTCTCCTCACGGAAGGAAGCATGGCCGCCAAGGCCGTGAACGGTTTCTTCTTCTATCTCTACTTCATCCTCTCCACTTACTTTACCAACGGCCAAAGCCTCGGAAAAATGATCACGGGGATCCGGGTCATTCATCCCGAGGAGCCCCGCCTCTCTTGGACCACCGTGGTGATTCGCGAAGGCTTCTGCCGATTCATTCAAACCACCTTCGTCCTGCTCTACGTCATCACCGCCTTCTCCGAGCGCAAGCGCAACCTCGGCGACTTCCTCTCGGACACCTATGTGGTGAAAGACGCCCTTTATGCCGTGGAAAAGAATGAAGGCGAACTCTTTTACGCCTACGAAATTTAAACCCGAGCATTAATAAACTGCGGTCAAGGACGCCGCAGTTCAGAGTGATGACAAAGGGAGGGTGAATCAACCGATTCACCCTTCCTTTTTTTGTGTCATCAAACAGCATTCGCCTCAATTATAGTAAAATAGAAAAAAAGGAGGCCACCATGCTACATAAAGAAGACAAGAAAAAAGTAGAACAAATTCAAATGATTGCTCTGGATCAACTCGTGCCGACAGATCATCTTTTGCGAAAAATTGACCGTTACGTGGACTTCGACTTCATCTATGACCTGGTGGAAGACCTTTACTGTCTAGACAACGGCCGACCCAGCATCGACCCCGTGGTTCTCATTAAACTCGTCTTCCTTCAACACCTTTATGGCATTCGCAGCATGCGCCAAACCATCAAAGAAGTCGAAGTCAACCTGGCCTATCGTTGGTTCTTGGGACTCGACTTCTACGATAAAATCCCCCACTTCACCACCTTTGGGCAAAACTACCGTCGGCGTTTTCAAGACACCGACCTCTTTGAGTCCATCTTCACCAACATCCTTCAACAAGCCATGGACCAAGGCTTCGTCGACACACGCCTCCAATTCGTCGATGCCACCCACGTCAAAGCCCATGCCAATCGCCACAAAAACAAAAAAGCCGTGGTGAAAAAACACGTGCGAAGCTACCAACAACAGCTTGAAAAAGAAATTGCCGACGATCGAAACGCACACGGAAAAGACGACCTCAAACCACCGAAAAATCCGCCCACCGATACCACCACCATCACCCAATCCACCACCGATCCTGAAAGCGGCCTCTTTCACAAAGGCGAGCACAAAGAAGTCTTTGCCTACACCATCCAAACCGCCTGCGACCGACACGGATGGATTCTTGCCTGTCAAAGCTTTCCCGGCAACCGCCACGACAGCAGCACCTTCTTCGACTTCCTCCCCAAACTCCAAGCGTTAAAACCGGAAAAACTCGTCATGGACGCCGGCTACAAAACCCCGGCCATCGCCAAAACCCTCCTTGAAAAAGACATCCTGCCCGTCTTCCCCTACACCCGGCCCAAACACAAACCGGCCCTCGACGACCCCTACTACAAACGCGACTTCGTCTACGACGCCTACTACGACTGTTACCTCTGCCCGGAAGAAACCATCCTCCCCTACAGCACCACGACACGTGAAGGCTACCGCGAATACAAAAGCAATCCAAAAATCTGCAAAAACTGTCCTACCCTTCACCGTTGCACCGCCAGCAAAAACCATCAAAAAACCGTCACTCGCCACCTCTGGCAAGACGCCCTGGACGTCGCGGAAGACTACCGCTACACCACCCAAGGAAAAGCAGAATACAAACAACGCAAAGAAACCATCGAACGGCAATTCGGCAGCGCCAAAGAATACCATGGCCTTCGCTACACCAACCAGCGT